>JAYTNC010000422.1:0-5609 GCA_043748515.1 Gemmatimonadota bacterium
ATCCCGGTCCACTCGACCGTGAAGATGCTCCAGGCGATCAAGGACAAGGCGTTCGAAGGTGAGCTCGAGGGCATCCCGGTGCTCAAGTACGAAGCGACGCTGGCCGGCGAAGTGCAGGAGCCGGGCCTCGGCCCCCTCCACACCGAGTTCGACGGCAAGGGCTTCGCCTACACTTCGATGTTCATCTCGTCCGAGATCGTGAAGTGGAACGTCGCGACCCGCGAAGTCGTGGACCGCGCGCCGACCTTCTACTCGGTCGGTCATCTCATGATCCCCGGCGGCGGCACCCGCAACCCATACGGCCGCTACGCCCTCGCGATGAACAAGATCACGAAGGACCGCTACCTCCCGACCGGACCGGAGCTCACGCACTCCGCCCAGCTGTATGACATCACGGGCGAGAAGATGAAGCTCCTGCTCGACTTCCCGACGCAGGGCGAGCCGCACTACGCCAACGCGATCGAGGCGAAGAAGGTCGTGGACCGGCAGGTCAAGTTCTACAAGATCGCCGAGAACCGGCATCCGATGGTCACGCGCAGCGAGCGCGAGGCCGGCATCAGCCGCGACGGCAAGGTCGTGCACGTGCGCATGACGGCGATCCGTTCGCACTTCTCGCCGGACAACATCGAGGGCGTGCTCGTCGGCGACACGGTGATGTTCCACCTCACCAACCTCGAGCAGGACTGGGACGTGCCCCACGGTTTCGCGATCCTCGGCGCGACCAACGCCGAGCTCCTCGTGATGCCCGGTGAGACCCGCACGCTCAAGTGGATCCCGAGGAAGCCCGGCGTCTACCCGATGTACTGCACCGACTTCTGCTCGGCGCTGCACCAGGAGATGCAAGGCTACGTCCGCGTCTCGCCGGTCGGGTCGACGGTGGCACTGAAGGCCAACACGCGGGGCCCCGCACCGGCCCGCGGCAGCAACTGAGGCTCCTCTCATGACGGCCCGTTCACGCTGGTTCATGCTGGTGGCGGCGGTGCTCCTTGCGACCGCCTATGTCCTCCCCCTGTGGCGCGTCGATCTGATCGCGCCGCAGTATCCGGAGGGTCTCGGGATGTTCATCCGCATCAACGGCGTGGAGGGGCTCAAGGAAGGCGACCTGCAGAGCATCAACGGATTGAATCATTACATCGGCATGAAGTCGATCGAGCCTGACGCGATCCCGGAGCTGCAGTACATGCCCTGGATCCTCGCCGGGCTCATCGTCGGCGGACTCGCCGTCGCCGCGTTGCGGCGGCGGGCTCCGCTCTACATCTACACGGTCGTCCTGCTCGGCGTCCTCAGCCTCGGCCTGTGGGATTACTGGCGCTGGGGATACGATTATGGACATGACCTCGACCAGAAGACGGCGATCATCAAGATCCCCGGCATGACCTATTCGCCGCCGGTGATCGGTCGCAAGAAGCTGCTCAACTTCACCGCCACCTCCTGGCCGTCCACCGGCGGCATCGCGATGGGGATCGCGGCGGGCCTCGTCGTGGCGGCGTCCGTGACGACGCTGCGCGCCGGGCGGAAGGCCGCGTGACGCGTCGTGCGCGTCGGCTCCCGCGACGCCTGCCGCGGCTGATGCTCCTCGCGGCGCTCGTCGCTTCGTGTGGCGGTGCCGGCCCGCGGCCCGTGGTGATGGGTGAGGACGAGTGCGGCTACTGCCGCATGGAGGTGACCGACGCGCGATTCGCCGCCGAGGCGGTGACGCGCACCGGCCGCGTGCACGTGTTCGACTCGGTGGAGTGCCTCGCCGGCTATGCGCGCGGCGCGGAGAAGGGGAGCGAGACGGCGCTCTACGTCACCGACGCCGACGCGCCGGGCACGTTCGTCGAGGCGGCCCAGGCGGGCTACCTCACCGGCAGCACGCTGCGCGGTCCGATGGGCAGCACCGTCGCCTTCGCGTCCCCCAGCGCGGCCCGCGCCGCGCAGGCGCGCGTGGGCGGCACGGTCGTCGAATGGGCGACGGTGCTCGCCGACTCCTCGAGCCACGCGGTGGGCGCGCACGGTGCGCACTAGCGCGCGGATCTCGCGCACGGCGTCGCTCGTCGCGCGCGCTGCCGAACTCTGCTGTGCGCTCATCGCCGCATCGGCGGCGCTTGCACCACACCTGCTCGCCGCCCAGTCGATCGTCGTGCGCCCGGGGTCGGCGGTGCCCACGCTCACCGCCGCGCTCGCCCGCGCCACCCCCGGCGCGACGATCACGGTCACCGCGGGCACCTACCGCGAACCGACGATCCTCGTGAAGGTCCCTCGCCTCACGATCCTCGGCGAAGGCTGGCCGGTGTTCGACGGCGAGGGGGTGCGGGAGTTGCTCGTGGTGAGCGCCGACAGCGTCACGCTGCGCGGGCTGACGTTCATCAACACCGGCGTGAGTCAGATGCAGGACCGCGCCGCCGTCCGCGTGGTCGACGCGCGCGGCTGCCTGATCGACGGCAACCGCATCCGCGACGCGCTCTTCGCGATCTACCTGCAACGCGCCGACGGGTGCGAGGTGCGCGGCAACGACATCGAGGCCGCGGGCCGCGAAGAGACGCAGAACGGCAACGGCGTGCATCTCTGGTACTCGCCCAACACGCGCGTCATCGGCAACACGATCCGCGGCCAGCGCGACGGGATCTACTTCGAGTTCTCGCGCAGCTCGGTGGCCCAGGGGAACGTGAGCGAGGGCAACCGGCGTTACGGGCTGCACTTCATGTTCTCCGACTCCTGCCGCTACGAACGCAACACCTTCAAGGGCAATGGCGCCGGCGTCGCCGTGATGTACAGCCGGCACATCCTGATGGACGGCAACGGCTTCCTCGACGCCACGGGCAGCGGCGCGTACGGACTCCTGCTGAAGGAGATCACCGACGGCACGCTCGTGCGGAACCGCTTCGAGGGGAACTCGACCGGGCTCCTGCTCGAGGGCGCGTCGCGCCTCGACATCCGCGACAACGACTTCCGCCGCAACGGCTGGGCGGTCCGCCTCATGGCGAGCGCCGAGGACAGTCACTTCACGGGCAACATCTTCGAGGCGAACGCGTTCGACGTGTCGACCAACAGCCGCACGCTCAACAGCGACTTCAAGGGCAACTGGTGGGATGCATATCGCGGCTACGACCTCGATCGCGACGGGAGTGGCGACGTCCCGTTCCGCCCGGTGCGCTTCTTCGCGCTCGTCGTCGAGCGCCACCCCGAGGCCCTGATGATGCTCCGCAGCCCGATCACCTCGCTCCTCGACGTCGCCGAGCGCGTCTTTCCGGTGCTCACGCCTGCGCTCGCCGACTCGCGTCCCCTGATGAGATCCCCGCGATGATCACGCTCGACGGCGTCCGGAAGGCGTATGGCAAGCGCTCGGTGCTCGAGGGCGTGTCGCTCTCGCTCGCGCCGGGCCGCATCACCGCGCTCGTCGGCCCGAATGGATCGGGCAAGACGACGTTGATCAAACTCATTCTTGGCCTCGCGCGTCCCGACGCCGGCCGCATGCTCTTCGACGGCGTGCCGTTCGATGCCGACGGACTCTACCGCGCCCGCATCGGCTACGCGCCGCAATCGCCGCGGTTGCCCGACCATCTCGCCGTCGGGGAACTCTTCGCCATGCTGCGCGCGCTCCGGCCCGGCGCCGCGGTCGACGAAGCGATGCTCGACTCCTTCGGACTCCGGGCCGAGTGGGAGACGCCGGTCGGCACGCTCTCGGGCGGATGGCGGCAGAAGCTCGCCAATGCTTGTGCCTTCCTCTTCTCGCCCGACGTGTTGATCCTCGACGAGCCCACGGCGGGCCTCGATCCGGTGGCGAGCGGCATGCTCAAGGCGGCCCTGCGGCAGGCGCGCACCGCCGGCCGCACGATCCTCATCAGTTCGCACATCCTCGTCGAGCTCGAGGAGTTCGCCGACGACGTGGCCTTCCTCAGCGACGGACATCTCCGATTCGCCGGACCGGTCGAGGCGCTGCTCAAGGAGACCGGCACCCGCCGGCTCGAACCCGCGGTCGCTGCGCTCCTGCGCGGACTGAAGGTCGTATGAACACCGTGCTGCTCGTGCTCAAGGCCGGTGTGCGCGACCTGCTGCGGAGCCGCTGGCTGCTCGCGTACGGTGCCGGCTTCTGGGCCGTCACCGAGGCGCTCTTCCTCTTCGGCGGCACCGGGCCGCAGGTCGTGCTGAGCCTGCTCAACGCGATGCTCCTGCTGGTGCCGCTGGTGGCGCTCGTCTTCGGCACCGCGCATGTGCATGCGTCGCGCGAGTTCACGGAACTGCTGCTCTCGCAGCCGCTCTCGCGGCGCTCCGTCTTCACTGGGCTCTACCTCGGGATGGCGCTCCCGCTCACCGGCGCGTTCCTCGTCGGCATCGGCGTGCCGCTGCTGCTGCATGGCACCACCGCCGACGCGCCGCGCCTCGCGCTCGCGCTGCTCGCGGTGTCCGGCGCGCTGCTCACGCTGACCTTCTCGGCGATCGCCATGGCGATCGCGCTCGGTGTCGACGACCGGCTGCGCGCGATGGCGCACGCGCTCGGCGCCTGGTTCGCGCTCACCGTGGCCTACGATGGTGTGGTGCTCGCGGTGGTGAGCGCCTTCGGCGACTGGCCGCTCGAACGGCCGATGCTCGTCGCGATGCTCGGCAATCCGGTCGACCTCGCGCGACTGCTCGTGCTCACCGCGCTCGACGCGACCGCGCTGCTCGGCTACACCGGCGCGCTCTTCCGGAAGGTCTTCGGCACGGCACTCGGACCGGCGATCGCCGTGTCGGCGCTGCTCGTGTGGGCGGTCGCGCCGGTATTCGTCGCGCGGCGGCGCTTCCTGCGGCGCGACTTCTAGCCGCGGGAGTACGCCGATCGCCAGCGATCGACCTTGTCGAGCACCATCTGCACCGTGATCCGCGGCAACCGGTCGAGGCGGTTCTTCATCGAGATCGGGTACTCCTCGCCCGGCTCGCCGTACGCGTCGATCATCAGATCAGCGAATTCCCGGTACGGCCCGACGCGCTTGGGGTTCGAGTAGCCGATCAGCGAGATCACTGGCCGATCGAGCGCGACCGTCATATGGAGCGGCCCCGTGTCGGGCGAGAGCACGAGCGCCGCGCCGCCGATGATCCCGACGAGCCCGCGCAGGCCGCCCTGTCCGAGCGCGCTGTACGGCTTGGTCCTGGTCCGCTCCATGATCACCTGCTCGGCGTGCACCTCGCGCGGCGAGCGCGCGCCGACGAGCACCGGTTGCAGTCCGAAGTCGTGGTAGAGTGCGTCACTCACCTCGGCCCAGCGCTCCGGCAGCCAGTCCTTCTGCGCCTTGCTCGTCGCGACGACGATCGGTGCGATCGGCCGGTCGAATCGCGCGAGGAACGCGCGCTGCCACTCGCGCTCCGCGTCGTTCCACGGCCCGAGGCCCCACTCGACCGGCTCGTGCGGCACGCCGAGCCATTCGCAGAACTCGAAGTACTGGTCCTGCACATGCTGCATCGGGTGCGGCGGGATCCGGTGCGTGGTGAAGAGCCAGTTGGCGTCGCGCGCCCGCGCGCGGTCGAAGCCGAGCTTCACCGGCGCTTGCGTGAACGCCGTGATGATCCCGGCCTTGAAGTAGACCTGGAGGTCGATGACTAGGTCGAACGCCATCGCATGCAGCTGTCGCCTGATGTCGAGGAAGCCGCTG
>JAYTNC010000423.1:0-6341 GCA_043748515.1 Gemmatimonadota bacterium
GTGCCGACGGAGAATCCGTTCTCGATCCCGATAAAGATCACTTTCCGCCCGCTCGCGTAGATGCGGCGCGCCTCGTCGGCGGTGCGGGCGAAGCCCACACGCGTCGGGGCGAGCGAGTCGGTGAGGCGGTGCACCGCCGTGAACTTCTCGATCGCCTGCGCGTAGGCGGACGCCATGGTGGCCGAGTCGATCGTGCGCGCTTGGCCGACGTAGACGATGAGGAAGGCCGCATCGAGCCCGCCCGCCTCCATCTTGGGGATGTCGACCTGGTTGCGCGCGATGCCGGTGACGTAGTTGAGCGTGTCGCGGCGGAAGGCGGCCGGGCTGATGTCGACGTGCGTGTCGAGCGTCATCACGCGGTCGTGGATCGCGCGCGCCCGCGCGACGAGCGCGGCGTCGTCCTGCGCGCGCGCCTGACCGCGCGCGGCGAGGGCGGGCGTGGCGAGAGCGAGGAGCAGGGCGGCGCGGGAGAGTCTGAAGGACATCGGTGATCCCTGAGTGGGTGGTAGGGTACTGGTAACAGTGGTAACATTTCCCCGGCCCTGTCCGCAACCGCGCGGGAAGCCTCCCTTCTGCCTCCCTATGGATATCCTCACGCTCGCCGTGCTCGTCGCGCAGGCCGTCGCGCCGCTTCCGTCCGCTCCGGCGAGCGCGACCACGCCGACGCCCTCGGTCGCGGGACCCGTGATGGGTGCGCGCTTCGTCCGTCCGGGCGCAACGCCAGCGTCGCGCGACACGGTCTTTGAGTACAGCAGCGCGTACTACAAGCGCCTCGACGTCCATCGGGCCGGGAGCTACGCCATGCTCCCGCTCTTCGCGTTCCAGTACGTCGCGGGGAGCCAGCTCTACGACAAGAGCTTCGACGCGCCCGCCTGGGCCAGGACCGGGCATCGCGTGGCGGCGACCGGCGTGGCGGCGCTCTTCGCGGTGAACACCGTGACCGGTCTCATGAATCTCTACGAGGGCCGCAAGGACCCGGACGACCGCAAGCGGAAGGTCTTCCACGCCGTGATGATGCTCGCCGCCGACGCGGGATTCGCGGCCACGGGGATCCTCGCCGAGCGGGCGGAATCGTCGCCCGACGACCGCGATCTGCATCGTGCGGTCGCTCTCACCTCGGTCGGCGTCGCGACGATCGGCTATCTATCCATGCTCGACATCTTCCGGAGGGATTGAACTATGTCCGACTGTTCTGGTGACTGCGCGATCCGACGCGCGACGCGGAAGCCGACCGAGCCCTCACGGCGTGAGTTCGTCAGCGCGGCCCTCCTCGCGTCCGTCGGTGCCTTCCTTGCCGCCTGCGGCGATGGCAACATCGGTGGCGCCACGGGCACGACTGGCCCGGGAGGCACGCCACCGCCACCGCCGCCCCCCGCCGGCGGGAGTCTCGTCGTCACACTCGCGAGCTTCCCGCCGCTCGCGGCGGATGGGGGGATCGCACGCGTCGACGGCAACACGAGTACGCCGATCGCCGTCACGCGCGTGAATGCGACGACGTACCTGGCGTTCTCGATGATCTGTCCGCACGCGGGGTACCGACCGATTGAGATCGTGGGCTCGGGTTTCCGGTGCCCGAATCACGGCGCGGAGTTCGCGCCCAACGGCAACTGGACCGGCGGGCAGTCCACGGGGAATCTCACGACGTACGCCGTGGTGTATAACGGCGGCGCCGGCACGCTCACGATCAGCTGATCGCGCGTTGCGGAACGAAGCGGCCCCGGATGCCTTGGCATCCGGGGCCGCTCCTGTCGTCACGCACCACCAGAGCGCCTGGAGATTGTCGAGCGTCCTGCCGAGCACCTCGAGGAGCGCCTCCACCTGCGCGGCGCTCAGACGTCCGCTCCGCACCATCGCATCGATCTCGTTGAGGAAGGCGTTGAGCTGCCCCTCCGCCGCATTGGTGTTCCCGCGCTCGAGCGACCGCGCCGAGCTTGGCTTGCAGCGAGTTCGCTTCGCCGGCACGGATCG
Organism: Gemmatimonadota bacterium; assembly: GCA_043748515.1. Lineage (GTDB taxonomy): Bacteria > Gemmatimonadota > Gemmatimonadetes > Gemmatimonadales > Gemmatimonadaceae > Pseudogemmatithrix. The sequence goes on from JAYTNC010000423.1 coordinate 1,969, forward strand.
CGCCGCTCTCGACGAGCGCAGTCACCATCGCCTGCGCCCGCGCGATCCCGACCGCGGGCGGCAGGAGCGTGATCGCGGCCGTCGCGATCGTGTTGGCCGAGGAGCTCCACGTGAGCACCGCGCCGGCGATCGGCGCCGCGGCGGCGTCGAGCGCCGCACCGGTCAGCGCGACCGTCGCGCCGACATCGACCGTCGCCGTCGCCGGCGTCACGGTGACTGAGGCCACCACTGCGGGAACGACCGGGTTGGTCGTGCCGTCGTTGCAGGTGCCGAAGTTGCTCGGCGCGGCCGTGCTCCAGGTACCGTCGGCATTCCGCTTTATGCTCGAACCGAGCGGCGTAGTGCCCGGCTCGGTGATGCCGATGTCGGTCGACGTGATCCCGGTGGCGGGCCCGTTGAGCGCGGTGAAGGCGCCGCCGTACGAGATGAACTCGACGACCGTGCCCGTGTTGTTCACGAGCGCGATGCCGTCGGGATTGCCGTTCTGGATGCCGTTCGCCGGATATGTCTCGAACACCACGCCGCGCGCGCCGCAACTCGTGGTGATCGTCGACGTCAGCGCGCGCGTGCCGTACGAGAGCGAGTTCGCGCCGTTGCAGAGCACGATGCTCCAGCCGGCGAGGCTCGTGCCACCCGGCCAGGAGATCTCGATCGCCTCGCCCGCGTCGGTGCTCGCGTTGTCGTAGTGGATCTCGCTGATCCGAACGCTCGTGCCGCGCAACGCGGCCGATGGCGCGCGAAAGTACTCGACCTGCGCGGGAGCCGTCGGGGCCCCGCTCGAGCAGGCGACGGCGATCAGTGCGACGGCGCCCATGAGGGCTGCGCGGAACGTCCGGGGACGCATGGCGGGATGGGTCTGGAGGGTGGGGCGGCAACGGGCCGGGATCGCACGACCGGGGAACATCATCTCGCTCGCGAATTCTTCGCCGCCAGGCGCTGTCATGCATACCGCCTCGCCCGCCCGTTGCCCGAAGGTTACCATCCTCTCAGACCCTATTTTCGGAGACAGCACCATGATCCAACGCAACGCATCCGCCCAGTGGAACGGCGATCTCAAGGCCGGCCAGGGCTCCATCCGCCTCGGTAGTGGCGCATTCGAGGGCAAATATTCGTTCGGCACGCGCTTCGAGGGCGCCCCGGGCACCAATCCCGAGGAACTGCTCGGCGCCGCCCATGCCGGCTGCTTCTCCATGGCGCTGTCGCTCGGCCTGACACAGGCGGGCCACACCCCGGTGCGCGTCCACACCACCGCCACGGTCCAGATGGACCGCGTGGCCGAGAAGATGACCATCGTCGGGATCGCATTGGTCTGCGAGGCCGAGGTGCCGGGCGTCACCAACGAGGTGTTCCAGCAGGTCGCCGAGGCCACCAAGGGCGGCTGCATCATCTCGCGGGCGCTCGCGTCGGTGCCGATGACCCTCACGGCGACCCTCAAGTAGAGGACCGCTCCCCTGACGTCCGTCGCGACGAAACCCTCCCGTCGCGACGGGCGTAGGCCCCTGCGATGACCCCACAGAGCACACCCGCCCCCACTGCCGCGCAGCAGCAGCCGGCGACGCAGACGACCGTCGTCTCCGGCTCGCCCGCGCCGACGGCCCACGTTCTCGGTTCTCCGGAACAGATCTATCGCGGCCTCCGCGAGAAGCGCGAGGTGCTCTGGAACCAGAAGAGCCGCCTCGAGGACGAGCGGGACGAGATCGCCCAGCAGATCCGTCAGGGTCCGGTCGGCGACATCGACAAGACGGGACTCGAACAGCGCCTCGCCCAGGTGGATCAGGCGATCGCGAAAGTCTCCATCGACATCGCCGAGGCCGACGGGCAGGTGGCGCAGGCCGCAGCGGTGCCCGGTGCGATCGTCGAGCCGCCGCCGCGCAACGCGTGGGAGTTCGGCCCGCCGGTCGAACTCGTCGCGATGAGTCTCGGCATCACCGCGCTGTTGCTCTTCCCCGTCTGCCTCGCCTGGGCACGGCGCCTCTGGCGCAGGGCGAACGTCGTCTCGGTGGTCCCGCCCGAACTCATCGAGAAGATGGCGAACATGGAGCGCGGCATCGACTCGGTCGCGATCGAGGTCGAACGGATCGGCGAAGGGCAGCGTTTCGTGACGCAGCTGCTCGCCGAGCGCGCCGACGCCGCGCAGATCGCCCTGCCCCGCGGAGGCGATCGGCCGTAGTTTGTGGCGGGCGCCCCGTTCCACTCCACATCCCGTCCCAGGTCATGATGCCTTCCATCCGTTCGCTCCTCGCGCTCGGCGCGGCACTCGTCGTCGCGGCCACGGCCCTCCCGGCGCAAGAGAGCTTCATCGGCGTGCGCGTCGATGCCGACCGCAACAAGGTCCTCCTCGAGGTGCCCGCGGCGCGGCTCGACCGCGACTTCATGCACCAGAGCGTGCTCGCCACCGGCGGCGGCAACGGGGCGCTCGGGCTCGACCGCGGCCAGACCGGCGGCAGCGCGATCGTGCGGCTCGAGCGGCGCGGCAAGCGGGTGCTCATGACGCGCGACAACTGGAGCGTGCGCGCGATCGGCGCGAGCGAAGCGAGCCAGCGTGCCGCTTCCGAAGGCTTCCCGACGTCGGTCGTCGCCTCGTTCCCGATCGAGTCGGAGGCGAACGGCGTGCTCGTGGTCGACGCGACGAGCTTCTTCCTCACCGACACGTACGGCATCGCCGAAGGCATCCGGCGCGCACAGGGCGGCAACGCGCGCGTCGACGCGAACCGCAGCTGGATCGAGCCGTCGCGCACCAAGGCCTTCCCGATCAACACCGAGATCCACACGGTGCTGACCTTCGCCGTCGACAACCCCGGCGCGGTGCTCCGCCGCGCCGCGCCCGATCCGGCGTCGCCGACGTTCGAGGTGCACCACTCGCTCGTCGAGTTGCCGGCAGCGACCGGCTTCCGCCCGCGCCGCGGCGATGCGCGCATGGGACTGACCGATGCGAGCTTCCAGGATTTCGCGCAGAGTCTCCAGGGCACGTATCGCGACGGATTCATCGACCGCTGGCGGCTCGTGCCCAAGGATCCGGCGGCGTACATGCGCGGCGTGCTCACCGAACCGGTGGATCCGGTCGTCTACTACCTCGACCCCGGTATCCCCGAACCCTACCGCACCGCCTTCCTGCAGGGCGGCAACTGGTGGAACAAGGTCTTCGAGGCCGCCGGCTGGAAGAACGGCTTCCAGGTGAAGGAACTGCCGGCGGGGGCCGATCCCATGGACGCGCGTTACAGCCTCATCTATTGGGTGCATCGCGCCGGCCCCGGCCCCTCGGTCGGTCCCTCCTTCTCCGATCCGCGCACCGGTGAGATCGTGCGCACGGTCGTGCGCATGGACTCCTGGCGTTCGCTCGTGGACTACAACATCTACGCCGGTCTGCTCCCGGCGGCGGGGCCCGGCGGCCTGAACGTGCCGGCCGAGGAGTTCGCGATGATGCGTCGCCGGCAGCATGTGGCGCACGAGATCGGTCATACGATCGGCTTCCCGCACAACTACTTCGCGCACGCCAACGACCGCTCGTCGGTCATGGATTATCCGTTCCCGCTCATCACGGTCGATGCGCGCGGCACGCTCGACCTCTCCAAGGCCTACAAGCCCTTCGCCGGCGGCTGGGACTCGCTCGCCGTGCGCTACGCCTACACCTGGTATCCCGACTCGGCGCGCGAGGCCGTGGGGCTGAAGAGCATCGTCGACGAGGCCCTCCGGCGCGGACTCCGCTACGTCGGCGACCAGGACGCCGACGCCACGGGCTCGATCCCGGAGGTCACGCGATGGGTAGAGGGCAAGACGATGTTCGAGGCGGTCGAGCGCACGAGCGCCGTGCGGCGCGTCGCGATCGGCAAGTTCGACGAGACCGCGATCAAACCCGGCGAGCCGATGTACCTGCTCAACATGCGCTTCGCGCACGTCTACCTGCATCATCGCTACTCGCTCGAGGGCCTCGTGAAGTACGTCGGCGGGATGGACTTCCGGTACACGTATCGCGGCGACGGTCAGGTGCCGACCACGATCGTCCCGGCGGCGCAGCAGCGGCGCGCGCTCGCGATGGCGCTCGACGCGCTCGAACCGGCGGCCCTCGCCGTCCCCGAGCGGGTGCAGGCGCTGATCCCGCCGATCCTCCCGGGCGGCGACCCGCAGTTCGTCTGGATCGGCTCGGCCGGCGGCACCGCCTTCGACGAGATCTCGCTCGCCGGCGGACTCGCGACCGAGGTGATCGAGGGCCTCATGCACCGCGCGCGCCTCGCCCGCGTGGTGCTCTTCCGCGCCCGCGACGCGCAGAACCCGACGCTCGACGAGGTGATCCAGACGATCGTCGATCGCTCCTGGGGCGCGCCGGTCTCCGACGACCCGCATGTGCAGTCGCTCCGCCGGACCGTGCAGCGCGT
>JAYTNC010000424.1:0-2594 GCA_043748515.1 Gemmatimonadota bacterium
CGCGCGCGGGCGGACGACAAGGCGATCGGCGAATCTCCAACGGTCGGGATGAGCCACATGCCGGGAAACGCCAACGCGAACGGGATCTGCACCGCGGTGGAACCGGCGCGACGGGCCGTCCCAGACATCGACAGTGTCATGGTTCCGTTCAGCTCGTCGAACACCGGCCACAGCTGCCACAGCAGGTCGATCCCCATGCGCACCTCACCGTCGGGCACTGCAGGATCGACGCGCGCCTCCACTCCACGCAACACGCCACTGCCGATGCCGAGCTCGACGATCAGCAGTGGGGCACCCGCACCGGTCGCGCCGAACGACCTCGGCCGCAGCGCCGCATCGTCGGCGCGCCCGACCAGGAGCCCGCGCACTCGCGAATCAAGCACCGCGCGTCGCGTGCCGCCGGGGCCGCGCACTTCGAACTCGCCGAGCGCGCCGCCTTCACGCATGAACGCGAAGGTCACCGTCACGTCGGCCGCGGACGACGCCGCAGCGCGCGCAGCGAGACGCGCTGCTTCGCGCGCCGATTCCGCCGCAGGGAGCCGCACGCCGGGAATGCGCCGCCGGTCGACGTCGGGACGGAACGGTGCCATCGCCATCAGCGCCTGCGCGACGGCCGGCGTGTCGGCACCGAACCGCAGCGCTTCGCGGAACAGCACCTCCGCGATGGTGAAGCGCGCGCGCGAGGCGAGGTATCGCCCGAGTTCGCCGCGCGCGGCGGGCGCGCGCGGCGCGGCATCGACCGCCGAGTAGAGCGCTTCTTCCGCGGCCCAGAGCCGGCCGCGCGCAAGGAGCGAGTCGGCGCGTGATGGTGCGGCCACCGGTAGGCTGCGCGAGTTCGGCAACTGGGCAGCGAGGCGGGCCGGCGCGACGATCGCTCCAGCCACTATCGCGATGGACACCGTCGCGGCGGACACGACCGCAGTGGACGAGACCGCGGCAGACATGAGCGCGGCGGCCACGCGCGACCCACGCAGACTCACGGAGTCACGATCCTGCCGAGCACGTCCGCGTCGGGATCGAACCGCACACCGACCGGCGCCGCTGTGAGCCGCTCGCGCACCGCGACCTCCGACGTCCCCGTGGCGGGTATATCGATGCGCATGGTCTTGACCGTCCCGTCCGCGAGCGTGATCTCGACCGGCAGCGAGATCCGGTACGGCGCGAAGCGCGAGCCCTGCTCCGCGGTCACGATCACGAAGCCGCGCGCCGCATCGAACTTCCACGAGAGCTTCAGCTCCGAGAAACCGGGCCGCCGCAGCCACTGATCGAAGAACCAGCGCAGGTCCTGCCCCGACGAACGCTCCATGGCGAGCTGCACGTGATCGGTGACGGTGTTGCGGTTCACATGGCTCGCGTAGTAGTTGCGCACGCCGCGGAAGAACGCAGTGTCACCCACCTGACCGCGAAGCATGTGCAGCACCCAGCCGCCCTTCTGATAACTGTTGGTGTTGAGCAGTTCGAGCAGCACCGTCTGCGCGGAATCGATCACCGGACGCTCGGCGACCTCCTTCGCGGCGAGTATCTCGGCGCGCGTCTTGCGCATCTCGGCGTGGAAGGCGCTGTCGCCCTCCGCATGCTGCGTGTACAGCGCGGCGAAGTAGGTCGCGAATCCCTCCGAGAGCCAGAGGTGCCCCCACTCCGCCTCGGTCACCGCATCGCCGAACCACTGATGCGCAGTCTCGTGCGCGATCAGGCTCGTGCCCACGCCGTCGGGCGAACGGAAGAGACGGTCGGCGTAGAAGATCGCGCCGGCGTTCTCCATGCCGCCGAATCGCGTCGAGCTCTGCAGGTGCAACAGCTGCTCGTAGGGGAACGGACCGATCGTGCGCGCGAAGTACGTGACGATCGAATCGGCCTTGGCGAAGTTGCCCGGCATGTAGCGCGCCTGTTCGGGCGCGGTGTAGACGCGCTGCGGCACGCACCGCTCCACCGCGCCGAGTCCGCAGGCCGTGGGGCCGAGGTCGTGCTCGGTGAGATGCGCGGCGGCGATCACCATCAGGTAGGTCGGGATCGGCAGCGCGGTCGCCCAGGTGGTGCGGCGTCGCGCCGGTCGTCCCGGCAGGTCGGTCGCGGCACGCGGCGTGCCGTTCGCGATCACGCGCAACGCCGCGGGCGCCTCGACGACGAATTCCACGAACGCCTTGTCCGACGGATGATCGACCGTCGCGAGCCAGTGGCGTCCGCGATCGGGCCAGTTGTCGCCGAAGGCGCGGTAGCGGCCCGCGCTGTCGGTGGAGATGATCAGGCCGTCGCGCGGCTCGCCTTCGTAGCGCACCGTCACGCAGAGCGTGTCGAGCCCGGCGGGACGCACTGGATCGGGCGGCGCCATCACCGCCGCGCTCGGCGCGCCGATCGGCACCGAGACCACGCGGCCGTCGTGCGTGAAGGTCGCGCTCGCCGGCGCGCTGCCGCAGCCCACGGTGGCCGCCGTCACCTTCATGGGCTCGAGGAGGTCGAGCCGAAGCGTCTCCACACCGGCGCCGCGCGTGAACTGCACGGTCGACGCGATGCGCACCGACTTGCCGCGATCGGGGACGGAGACGTCGAAGCGGTAGCGCAGCACGTCGACGTTGCGCTGCTGCGCGTGGAGCGGG
>JAYTNC010000425.1:0-1764 GCA_043748515.1 Gemmatimonadota bacterium
AGGATGTTCGCGCGGTTCGAATAGATCAGCTGGACGTTCGCCGGCATCACGTCGCTCAAGTAGCGGAGCCGCGGCAGCGAGGTATCCATGATCGTCACCTTGGCGCCCATGCCGGCCGCCATCTTCGCCGCGTTCACGCCGACGATGCCGCCGCCGAGGATCACGACCTTGGCGGGAGGCACGCCCGGCACGCCGCCGAGCAGCACGCCGCGGCCGCCGTAGAGCTTCTCGAGGTACTTCGCGCCTTCCTGCACTGCCATGCGGCCAGCCACTTCGGACATCGGGATGAGCAGCGGCAGGTCGCGGTTGGTCAGCTCGACCGTCTCGTACGCGATGCAGGTCGCGCCCGAGTCCATGTGCGCCTTGGTGAGCTTCTCATCGGCGGCGAAGTGGAAGTACGTGAAGATCGTCTGGCCCTTCCGCATGCGCGGCCATTCGACCGCGATCGGCTCCTTCACCTTGATGATCATCTCGGCCTCCTTCCAGACGGCATCGGCCGTCGGCAGGATCTTGGCGCCCACGGACGTGTACTGCTCGTCCGAGAAGCCGGACCCCTCGCCCGCGCTCTGCTCGACATGCACCGAGTGGCCAGCCGCGACGAGCGCCTCGGCACCGGCAGGGACCAGCGAGACGCGATTCTCGTTGGTCTTGATCTCCTTCGGGATTCCGATCTTCATTTTAGGATGCAGGATGAATGATGAATGATGAATGTTGAAAGCTGCGACATCAGGTCAGGGGCCCCAGACGTACCACGGTCTGCTGTTCCACGCCAAAGAAGTCTCGGCAAACCGCCGCCACCTCACCAGAGGTGACCGCGTCGACACGCGCCAAGACCTCGTCCAACGGGCGGTAGGGCTCATGGAAGAGATCCACCGCCGCCGCGCGATACATCCGCGCCGACACGCTCTCCATCGAGAGCGTGATCTGCCCCTTCAGTTGCTGCTTGCCCATCGCCAGTTCGTCGTCCGGGATCCCGCGCTCCTCGAGCGAGGCGAGCTCGGCGCGCACCGCCGCTGCGGCCTCTTCCGCCCGCTCCGGCGCGCAGCCCACGTAGATCCCCTGCGAGCCGGCCGTCACGTGGAAGCTCTGGAATCCATGCACCGAGTACGCGAGCCCCAGTTCTTCCCGGATGCGCTGGAAGAGCCGTGAACTCATCCCGCCGCCAAAAAGCGTGCTCACGAGCATCAGCGCATGGCGCCGCGGATCGCCGTGCGGCACGATCACGTTGCCGAACACGAGATGCATCTGCTGCGAGTCCCGCTCGATCGCGCGGTCGCTCGGCGAGGCCTGGCGCGCCGGTGCCACGCGCACGGGCTCGACGGTGCCGCCCGGCAGCGCATCCCAGCCCGCCCACTTGAGCACCGCGAGCAGCTGGTCGTGTCGCACGTTCCCCGAGGCGGCCACGATCACGTTCGACGCGCGATACGCGCGCTCGTGCAGCGCGCGCAGTTCGGGGAGCCCGAGCGCCGCGACGGTCGCCGGCGTGCCGAGGATCGAATAGCCGAACGGATGGTCGTCCCAGAGCGCGGCGTTGTGCAGTTCGAAGACGACGTCGTCCGGCGTGTCGTCGACCATCGAGATCTCCTCGAGCACGACGCCACGCTCGAGTTCGAGATCGGCCTGCCGCAGCGCCGGACGGAACATCAGGTCGAAGAGCACATCCGCCGCCTGCGGCAGGTGCTCGTCGAGCACGCGCGCCTGGAATGAGGTGTGCTCACGACCGGTGTACGCGTCGAGCGAACCGCCCAGTGCTTCGAGCGAGAG
>JAYTNC010000426.1:0-7874 GCA_043748515.1 Gemmatimonadota bacterium
TCGAGCGCATCGCTCACCGAGAGATCCAGCACCTCGGCGATGTTGAGGCCCTTGTAGCGGATCTCGAGCGTCTCGCGATTGTAGCGCTTCCCCTTGCAGACATCGCATGGCACGAAGACGTCGGGCAGGAAGTGCATCTCGATCTTGACGAGCCCGTCGCCTTGGCACGCCTCGCATCTCCCCCCCTTCACGTTGAAGGAGAAGCGCCCCGGGCCGTAGCCGCGCATCTTCGCCTCGGGGAGCTGGGTGAAGAGCTCGCGAATCGGCGTGAACAGCCCCGAATAGGTGGCCGGGTTGGAGCGCGGCGTGCGGCCGATCGGCGACTGGTCGATCTCGATGACCTTGTCGAGCAGGTCGAGCCCGTCGATCCGGTCGTGCGCGCCCGGAATGACCTTGGCGCGGTAGAAGTGCCGAGCCAGTGCCTGGTAGAGGATGTCGGTGACGAGGGTGGACTTCCCCGATCCCGAGACGCCAGTCACCGAGACGAAGCAACCCAGCGGGATGTCCACGGTGAAGCCGCGGAGGTTGTTGGCACGGGCATTGGTGATGCGCAGCCGGCGCGATGGATCGCGGGGCCGCCGCACGGCCGGCAGCGGGATGCGGAGCTCGCCGCGCAGGTAGCGCGCGGTGAGTGAATCGGGATTCGCGAGGATTTCGGCGACCGTCCCCTCGGCGACCACCTCGCCACCGAAGCGGCCGGCACGGGGTCCGAGGTCGATCACGTGGTCGGCGGCGCGGATGGTGTCCTCGTCGTGCTCCACCACCAGCACGGTGTTGCCGAGATCGCGCAGCCCGCGCAGCGTGTCGAGCAGCCGCTGGTTGTCGCGCTGGTGCAGGCCGATGCTCGGCTCGTCGAGGATGTAGAGCACGCCGACGAGGCGCGAGCCGATCTGCGTCGCGAGGCGGATGCGCTGTGCTTCGCCGCCCGAGAGCGATTCGGCCGAGCGGTCGAGCGTGAGGTAGTCGAGCCCGACGTCGACGAGGAAGCGAAGCCGCTCGCTCACTTCCTTCAGAATGGGCCCGGCGATGCCTTCGTCGAGACCCGGCTTGCCGTTGCCACGCACGGGGACGCTCAAGGCGAACGCGAGCGCGTCGGCCGCAGAACATTCGGTGAACTCGCCGACGTTGCGGCCGTGGATGGTGACCGCGAGCGATTCCTTCTTGAGGCGCTTGCCGTTGCAGTCGGGGCACTCGGCCACGACCATGTACGCCTCGAGGTCGCTCCGGATGGAATCGGAGCTGGTCTCGGAGTAGCGGCGCTGCACGTTCGAGAGGATCCCCTCCCAGCGCGATTCATCCTCGCCCTTCTTCTTCGACGTCCCGAAGAGGAGTTCGAACTTCACGCGATCGGGGAGATCCCCCCACGGCGTGTTGAGTTCGAACTTGAGCTGCTTGGCGAGGCCCGGCAGGATGACGCGACGTAGGTAGCCGTCGGGCTCTCCCCAAGGGAGGATCACGCCCTCGAGGATGGAGATCGACGGATCGCCGAGGATCAGCTCGGGACTCGCGGTGCGCTTGGTGCCGAGTCCGCTGCAGGTGGGGCAGGCGCCGAACGGCGAGTTGAACGAGAAGTGGCGCGGCTCGAGCTCGGGCATGGAGATGCCGCAGTCGGGGCAGCCGTACTTCTCGCTGAAGAGCTGCGTCGCGGCCTTCGCGCCGTCGTGGCGCACGACTTCGACGAGACCCTCGGCAAGGCGGAGCGCGGTCTCGAGCGAGTCGGTGAGACGGCCGCGGTCCTCGGCGCGCACCGCGAGGCGGTCGACGACGATCGAGACCGTGTGATTGAGCTTGCGGTTGAGCTTGGGCGGCTCGGCGAGGTCGATCAGCGCGCCATCGACCATCGCGCGGACGAAGCCCTGCTTGCGCGCATCCTCGAAGAGGTCGCGGAACTCGCCTTTGCGACCGCGCACGAGCGGCGCGAGAATCTCGATCTTGGTGCCGGTCGACCAGGTGAGGACGATGTCGGCGATCTGCGCCGGCGTCTGCTTGGAGACGCCGCGACCGCAGTTGGAGCAGTGCGGCGTGCCGGCGCGCGCGTAGAGCAGGCGCAGGTAGTCGTAGATCTCCGTGACCGTGCCGACGGTGGAGCGCGGGTTCGCGCCGGCGGTCTTCTGCTCGATCGAGATCGCGGGGGAGAGCCCCTCGATGGCGTCGACGTCGGGCTTCTCCATGAGCCCGAGGAACTGCCGGGCATAGGCGGAGAGCGACTCGACGTAGCGGCGCTGGCCTTCGGCGAAGATCGTGTCGAACGCGAGGGACGACTTGCCGCTGCCGGACAGGCCGGTGATGACCGTCAACTTATCCCGGGGGATCGTGACGTCGATGTTCTTGAGATTGTGCTCGCGGGCACCGCGTACGATCAGGGAGTCACCGGGCATAGTCAGGTAAGTTCGGGTGTTGCGGACCGGATTGGAAGGGATGAAGGATGAACGATGAACGATGACCAGCGACGCCGGTGCAGACTCCCTTCGGACCCGCCTCCCACGGGGGCGTACGCAGGGCCATCTTTCGTCCTTCAACCTTCAGCCTGCATCCGCCGTTTGGCCGACCCCTTCGAGCGCCCCGAACTCAGCTCCGCCCCGGACCCCGAGCAACTCCCGCTCGGCATGTTCGAAGGCATTCCGCTGGTGCCGCTCGAGACCTACGGCCCGGACGACGAGATCGTCATCATCCCCGTCCGTGAACCGCCGGTGTGCGGGGAGTGGTCGTATGACGACAGCGAGCTGGAGGAGCCCAAGTTCGTCGCCAGGCGGATCGATGGGGTCGCGGCGCCGACGAGCAAGGCGACGCCGATCCACCCGATCCGCGCACAGATCGATCCGCGACCGACCGCGCGCCAACAACCGGCGGGCTTCGGTGCCGCGGGCAGCGGTGTTGCGGCCTCCGTCGGCGAGCCGGCGCGGTCGCGGCCGGATGCCGCGCCGTCACGGGCGCTCCGGCCGACGATCGAAGCACTCCGGATCGCGTTCGAACAGTCCCCGGGCGACACCGCGCGTGCGGTCGCGTATGCGAGCGCGCTCGAGAAGAAGGGCGACGCGACGGTCGCGCTCACCGCGCTCGACGCGGCCGAGGCGGCGGGCGGCGATCTCTTCGCGCTCACCTGCGCCCGTGCGAGCGCCCTCGGCGTGAAGCTTCGCTATGACGACGCGGAGAAGCTGATCAAGCTGGCCGCCAAGCTGCGGCCCGACGCCGCCGAGGTGCAGCTGCAGACGGGGATGCTGCTCTGCCGTCGCGCGAAGTACCGCGACGCGATCGAGCCGCTGAAGCGCGGCATCGCGCTCGGGGCCGACAACGCGGCCGCCCACTATTCCATGGGCGAAGCGCTCAACCAGACCGACGACCTGAAGGGCGCGCTCGCGGCGTATCAGCGCGCGGCCGAGCTCGAGCCGGACCATTGGCGCGCGCTCAAGTGCGTCGGGATCGTTCTCGACCGTCTTGGGCGTTCGACCGATGCAGCGGAGTTCTATCGCCGATCACGGGACGCCCAACGCGCATGACCGACCAGACACCGTCGACCGGTACGACGCCGACGCATCCGGCGCATCCGGCGCATCCCGCGCATCCGGCGCATCCGGCGCATCCGGCGCATCTCGCGCATCCCGCGCCGCGGCGCGCGCGGCAGCGCGCGATCGCCGCCGTGACGATCCTCGTGGCCTGGGCCGTGGGGGTCGGCCTGCTCGTGCGGCGCGAGTTCTTCCGCGAGAGCGCGGCGATCCTCGCCGAGGCGGCACTGCGGCTGGGGCCGAGCACGAGCTTCTATCTCGTCGAGCAGAACGGCCGGCAGATCGGCTACGCGTCGACGACGATCGACACCTCGTCGACGCAGTTCGAGGTCACCGACTTCTTCACCGCCGACCTGCCGGTCGCGGGGCAGGAGTTCCGGGCGAGCGCGCGGTCGGTGATCACGCTGTCGCGCGCGCTCGCGCTCAAGACGTTCGACGTCTCGGTCGAGAACGCCGTCGCGCCGATGTCGATCACGGGCCGCGCCGACGGCGACAGCGCGGTCTTCTTCGTGCTGCGCGTGCCGGGCCAGCCCACCGACTCGCAGCGTCTCGCGGTGCGCGGACCGATCCTCCTGCCGACGATGATCCCCGCGGTGGCGATGCTCGTCCGCGATCCCGAAGTCGGCAAGACCGTCACGATCGCGAGCTTCGATCCCGCGACGATGGCGGCGAAGGATCTCACGCTGCGGTTCGCGGCCGAGTCGCTCTTCTCGGTGGTGGACAGCGCGCGCTACGACTCGACGGCGATGCTGTTCGTGCCGGCGTTGATCGACACGGTGCGGGCCTGGCAACTCGTGCCTACCGAGGGCCAGGGCTTCAGCGGCTGGGTGGACGCGCAGGGGCGCGTGGTGGAGGCGACCCAGCCCGGCGGGATCACGCTCAAGCGGATCGCGTACGAGATCGCGTTCGAGAACTGGCGCCGCGCGCGCGGCGCGTCGGGCGCGTCGTCGCGGACTGCGGCGGGACGCGCGACTGGCGGTGCCGGCGGTGCCGGCGGCGTCGCGGCGGGAGCTGCGGCGGCCGGCGGGCGCGGCAGCACCGTCGGCGACCTGCTCGAGGGCACGGCGATCGCCGCCGGCGCGCTCCCGGGGCGCGACGGTCCGTCGCAGTTGCGCGTGCGGTTGAGCGGCACCTCGCTCGAGGGCTTCGACCTGCAGGGCGGACGCCAGCGCCGCGACGGCAACGAACTCACGGTGACGCGCGAGACCGGCGACGCGATGACCGCCGACTGGTCGCTCGCGACGCGCACGCCCGGCTTCCGCGAGCGCTTCGCCGCCGAGCTCGCGACCGAACCGCTGCTGCAGGTGAACGATCCGGCGATCGTCGCGCTCGCGGTGCGGATCGCCGGCAACGCGCGCGATCCGCGTGTGGTGGCCGAGCGGATCAACCGGTGGGTGCACGACTCGCTGTCGAAGGAGATCACGATCAGCCTGCCGAGCGCGGTGCAGGTGCTGCGCACGCGGCGCGGCGACTGCAACGAGCACACGCAGCTCTTCACCGCCCTCGCGCGCGCCGTCGGGATCCCGACGCGCATCGCGACGGGGCTCGCGTACGTGAACGGCAAGTTCTACTACCATGCGTGGCCGGAGATCCGGCTGCGCGACTGGGTCGCGATCGATCCCACCTTCGGGCAGTTCCCGGCCGACGCGGCGCATCTGCGCTTCGTCCGCGGCGGACTCACCCGGCAGGGGGAACTGCTGCGTCTGGTCGGAACCCTCCGGATCGAGGTGTTGGACGCCCGATGATCGAACTCCTGAAGCTCACGAAGCGCTACGGCGACTTCACCGCGGTCGACGACATCGACCTCGTGGTCCCGCGCGGCGAACTCTTCGGCTTCCTCGGTCCGAACGGCGCCGGCAAGACGACGACGCTGCGGATGATCGCCGGCATCCTCAGGCCGACGGCGGGCACGATCCGCGTGGCCGGCGTGGACATGCACACCGACCCGATCACGGCGAAGTCGAAGCTCGGCTTCATCCCCGACCGGCCGTTCATCTACGAGAAGCTCACCGGCGCGGAGTTCCTGCGTTTCGTCGCGGGCCTCTACGACCAGAAGGGCGACGAGGTGGAGCACCGCGCGCGCGAACTGCTGGCCCTCTTCGACCTCGAGGAGTGGCGCGACGAACTCGTCGAGAGCTATTCGCACGGCATGCGGCAGAAGCTGATCATCTCGAGCGCGTTCGTGCACCGGCCCGATGTGATCGTGGTGGACGAGCCGATGGTCGGCCTCGACCCGAAGGCGGCGCGCATCCTGAAGGACCTCTTCCGCGAGTACACGCGCCGCGGGCATACGATCATCTTCTCGACGCACACGCTCGAGGTGGCCGAGTCGCTGTGCGACCGGCTCGCGATCATCGTGAACGGGAAGATCAAGGCGTACGGCACCATGAGCGAGCTGCGGCGCGACCTGCAGGGCGGCGAGCGCGGACTGGAGGAGATCTTCCTGCGGCTCACCGGCGAGAATGCGGCGCGCAACCTGATCGACGTGCTCGATGCCTGAGCCGGAGACCTCCTTCGCGGCGCTGCCGGACCCGCCGCTCCTGCACCTGCTGCTGCCCAAGTGGCTCACCGCGAGGTCACGCAGCATGCAGGCGGAGAAGGGCCGCGGCGCGCGCTTCGCGATCCTCGGCTTCGTGGGGTTCCTGTTCTGGGCGTTCATCTTCGGCGTGCTCTATCGCCTGCTCACGTACTTCCGCGGCGTCGAGGAGATCGGCCAACTGCTCGCCGGCAAGCTGCTCGGGCTGATCCTGCTCGGCTTCACGTCGATCCTGCTGCTCTCGAACGTGATCACCGCGCTCTCGAGCTTCTTCCTCGCGAAGGACCTCGACATGCTCGTGTCGGCGCCGGTGGACTGGCTGCGGCTGTACGGCGCGAAGCTGCTCGAGACGGTGATCGCGTCGAGCTGGATGGTGCTGCTCGTGTCGGTACCGATGTTCTCGGCGTACGGGCTCGTGTACGACGGCGGGTTCGCGTTCCCGCTGCTCGTGATCGCGATGATGCTGCCGATGTTCATCATCCCTGCGGTGATCGGGAGCGCGGTGACGTTGCTGCTGGTGAACATCTTCCCGGCGCGCCGCACGCGCGACATCCTCTCGGTGATCGCGGTGCTCACGGCGGGCGGCATCGTGATGCTCTTCCGTCTGATCCGACCCGAGCGACTCGCGCGCCCGGAGGGCTTCCGGTCGCTGATCGACTTCATCGCCGTGCTGCGCACGCCGACCTCGCCGATGCTGCCGAGCGAGTGGGTGCAGAAGGCGACGATGGGGTTCCTGAACGGCGAGCCCGATTGGCTCTCGCTCTACCTGCTGTGGACGACGGCGGCCGCCGCGGTGGTGCTCGGCGCGCTGCTGCACCGCTGGCTCTATCTCGACGGCTTCAGCAAGGCGCAGGAGAGCGCGCAGAAGTTCGTGAAGAGCGGCGGGCTGATGTCGCAGCTCGGGGACCTGATGCTCTCGCCGTTCGGGACGCTCAAGCGCGAACTCGTGCTCAAGGAGCTGCGGCTCTTCTTCCGCGACACGACGCAGTGGTCGCAGCTGATCCTGCTCGCCGTGCTCGTGGTCGTGTACGTCTTCAACATCAAGTACCTCCCGCTCCGCGGCGAGGGGATCACGTTCTTCCTGGTGAACGTGGTGCCGTTCCTCAACCTCGTGCTCGCGGGATTCGTGCTGGCGTCGATCGCTGCGCGCTTCATCTTCCCCGGCGTCTCGCTCGAGGGGCGCACGCTCTGGCTGCTGCGGTCGAGCCCGATGCTCGTGCGCGACCTGCTCTGGGCGAAGTTCTGGGTGGGGACGATGCCGCTGCTGATCCTCGCGCTCGCGATCGTCGGCGTGACGAACTACATGCTGCAGGTGAGCGACTTCATGTTCTTCGTGTCGGTGGGGAGCATCACGCTGCTCACCTTCGCGCTCTCGGGGCTCGCGATCGGCTTCGGGACGATGTTCCCGCAGTTCGAGACGGAGAACGCGGCGCAGATCCCGACGAGCTTCGGCGGGCTGCTCTACATGATGGCGTCGGTCGTCGTGATCGGGGGCGTCGTGATCCTCGAGGCGCGACCCGTGTACGGCTATCTGTCGGCGAAGACGTTCGGGACCGCTGCCGACCCGACGGAGATGGTGCTGGGCTTCGGCGCGGCCGCGCTCCTCTGCGTCGCCGCGACGATCCTCCCGATCCGATTGGCACTCACCCGGCTCGAGGCCGTGGAACGATGACCACGTTGAACACCCGCATGACGCGCGCGAACGAGACCGACATCCCGTCGCTCCTCTCGCTGAACAACCGGTACGCCGCCGCCGGGCTCACGCTCGCGCGCACGCCCGAGTTCGCGGCCAACCACCTCGGCGACTACCGCGTCCTGCGCGACGCGAGCGGCGG
>JAYTNC010000427.1:0-2203 GCA_043748515.1 Gemmatimonadota bacterium
TACGGCGTTCCGGCCGCGACGGCGGCGGGCATGGCGATGGTGCCCCTCGCAGCCAAGGCCGCGGCGGAGGCGGCCGAGGGACTCGGACTCGCACCCGACGTGCGCGGCGCGATCGTCCGCACGCTGATGCAGGCGTCGGGCGCCGGCGGCATGATCGGTGGGCAGCTGCTCGACCTCGAGGGCGAGGGGCTCTCACTCGACCTCGCCCAGCTCGAGCGGATCCATCGCTGCAAGACGGGCGCGCTGATCGAGGCCGCGATGCGCCTGGGCGGCCTGGCCGCGGGCGCGACGCCGGCGATGCTGGAGGCCTTCGGACGCTACGGCGCCTCGATCGGCCTCGCCTTCCAGATCGCCGACGACGTGCTCGACATCACCGCGACCACCGACCAGCTCGGCAAGACCGCGGGGAAGGACCTGCAGTTCCGGAAGAGCACGTATCCGGCCCTGCTGGGGATCGCGGGCGCGAAGGCGCGCGCGGAGACGCTCGTGCGCGAGGCCTGTCAGGGGCTGCAGGACCAGGGCGTCCTCACGCCGGAGCTCGAGTTCCTCGCACGATTCGTGGTGGCGCGGCGTTCGTGAACGAAGCAACCTTCCCCCGTCCCCTCTTCAACCCCCGTTGCACATGAGCATGCTCGATCGCGTTCAGAGCCCCGCCGACATCCGGGTCATGACCCCGGAGGAGAAGCGGCAGCTGGCGCAGGATGTGCGCGACTTCCTCATCGAGACCTGCTCGGTGACGGGAGGGCACATCGGCGCGGGCCTCGGCGTGGTCGAACTGACCATCGCCCTGCATGCCGCGTTCGACACGCCGCGCGACCAGCTCGTCTGGGACGTGGGGCACCAGGGGTATCCGCACAAGGTGCTCACCGGCCGCAAGGACCGGATGCACACGCTGCGGCAGGAAGGAGGCATCTCGGGCTTCCTCAAGCGGACCGAGAGCGAGTACGACACGTTCGGCGCGGGCCATGCGGCGACGTCGATCTCCGCGGCGGTCGGCATCGCCGCCGGACGCGACCTCAAGCACGAGGACTTCAAGGTCGTCGCGATCATCGGCGACGGATCGCTCGGCTCCGGGCTCGCCTACGAGGCGCTCAACAACGCCGGCGCGAACGAGCGCGACTTCATCGTCGTGCTGAACGACAACGAGATGTCGATCGCGCCGAATGTGGGCGCGATGCACAAGTACCTCACGCGGGTGCAAAGCAACCCGATCTACAACCGCCTGCGCAGCGCGATCGGCGACTGGGCCGACCATGCGACCGGCGTGTTCAAGGACGCGGGCACGATCGTGCGGCGCTGGGAGGAGTCGGTGAAGGCCTTCCTGACGCCCGGCGTGATCTTCGAGGAGCTCGGCTTCCGCTACTTCGGTCCGATCGACGGGCACGACATGCAGCAGATGGAGGACACGTTCCGTGCGGTGAAGGAGTTCAAGGGTCCGCGACTCGTGCACGTGATCACGACCAAGGGGAAGGGATTCCCGGCCGGCGAGCATGGCGAGAAGTGGCATGCGCTGCCGCCTGGCCACGACCCGACGACGGGCAAGCAGCTCAAGGCCTCGACCGCCAACCCGAACTACACCGCGGTCTTCGGCAAGGCGCTCGTCGAGATCATGGACGAGCGGCCGAACGTCGTCGCGATCACGGCGGCGATGCCCGGCGGCACCGGCACCGCGCTCGTCGCGAAGCACCATCCGACGCGCTTCTTCGACGTCGGCATCGCCGAGGGCCACGGCGTGACGTTCGCCGCGGGCATGGCGACGCAGGGCGCGAAGCCCGTGGTCGCGATCTATTCGACGTTCCTGCAGCGCGGCTACGACAACATCATCCACGACGTCGCGATCCAGTCGCTGCCGGTGATCTTCGCGATGGATCGCGCCGGTCTCGTGGGCGAGGATGGCGAGACGCATGCCGGACTCTACGACATCGCCTACATGCTCGCGGTGCCGCACATGACGGTCACGGCGCCGAAGGACGGCGCCGAGCTCGTCGGGCTGCTCAAGGCCGCGGTCGCGCACGAGGCGGGACCGTTCTGCGTCCGCTATCCGCGCGACGTGCCGCACGACCTCGTGCCGCACGCGAAGGAGATCCCGGCGGTCCCCTACGCGACGTGGGAGGTGCTGCGCCGCGGTGAGCGCGTCGCGATCCTCGCGACGGGCACGATGGTCGGCGAGGCGCTCACGGCCGCCGACCGGCTCGCCGCGGAA
>JAYTNC010000428.1:0-6425 GCA_043748515.1 Gemmatimonadota bacterium
GTGAGCATCCCCTCGAGTGTCACGAGCAACCATTCATCACGGGCGGGTTTCGCCGAACTTCCCATTCCACGACCTCTTGGCAGTCAGACCGACAGTGAGCCCCTACAATCTACCCCGGCACCAGCGGACAGCTAGAACGATTCCATCGCGCCGCCAAAGGAAATATCCGCGCACGATCGATTCACATCACGCGCCAGAACTCGCGCGCCACGTCGACCGAGAAGAGCCATCCGTTTCCCCGCAGCGGCCGGGCGACGTCGAGCCGCAGCAGATCGAAAAGACCGATCAGACCGAGTCCGACCGACGGATGTCCCTGCCAGACTCCCCGCTCGTCCCGCACGAGCGCCTCATGAACGTACGGAGCCGCCACCAGCGACGACGGCACGGCCCCAAACCGACCTAACTTCATTGACACGAAAGGGATACGGCGCTGCCACTCCAGCCGTTGAAGCGCCATCGCCGAGCCCTGCAGCGAGTGGAACCGATACCCAGGCGCCGAAACCGGACCGCCGGCCGCGATGCCGAGCTGTGCAGGAACTCCAGCGCCCAGCGTCACGGCGGCGAGATCGAGCCGCGCCAGCAACCGCCCGCCCGCCACCGACCGCCGGCCCTCCACCTCCACTGACGCCCGTGCGTAGCCTGATGTCTCGCCGCCCAGGCTGGGCGCCACGAGACCGCCGCTCACCCTGAGGCCGAGCGAGAGATCGATCGCTTCGGGGTCGGTCGGCGGTGCCACGGTCCACTCGGCGCCCACGCGGGAGACCGTGACGCGGTCGGCGGCGAAGAGCTGTTCGTACCGACCGGCGGCGGGCGCGGCCCGCAGGTCCAGCGGGGCGTGCCGTTCGCGTCCGAGTTCGACCGCGAGTCTGGTGCGGCCTCGCGGCGCGAATGCCAGGCGCAGGGTGCCTCCCGCGACGCCATAGGGATCGGTCCAGTCCGACCCGAACTCCTGCGCCGCAATCGAGTTCCTGAGCCCGCTCACCTCCGGCAGGTCCCCGACCTCAGCGAACTCGTTCCGGCCCTCGAGCGTGATGCGGTGACCTCGCGACGACTCCCACGCGAGTCGAGCGCGCCCCTTGGCGCGCGAGTCGGCGAAGCCGAATCGCGCGCCAAGCGTCGTGGTGAATCCGCCGCCCAGCGACTGCGACACTCCGCCGCCCAGCGCGAGCCCCTCCGCGCGATTCACCCGGACGATGTCCGAGACGCTGCGGGCAGCGGGGCTCGTGGTGCGCACGCGGGCGAGCGCGCCGGCGCGCACCAGTGCGCGCGCTTCCTCCTGTACGCGGCGCACCTCTGCGGCGTCGAGCGCGCGCACCTCGTCGGGGATCGTGCGCAGCAGCTCACCCTCGAACGGGAAGGCGCGCTGCTCGGCGCGCGGCACTTCGACGATCTCCGGGCCGATGAACGTCTGCCGAGGCAGGGCCTGGTTGGTCACGATGCAGCAGATCTCCCAGCGGCCTCGGATGATCCCGCGCGCAGGGAAGTCCATCCAGGTGGCCGACCGTCGGATCTCGATCTCCTGTCGGCGCGGCAGCCAGAAGCGTCCGTCGACGAGGCCGTTCTCGAGGATCACCGAGACGTCCTCGAGCTGCTTGTCCTTGAGCGCGGCTCGCGTGAACGAGAACGACATGCGCACGACACTCGACGTGATGCGGTCGATGAAGACCGCGCCGACCGCGGCCGGCTGCGTGTCGTCCTTCGGACGCACGTTCACCTGGATCACGTCGATCGCGCGGTCGCCCGCGCGGATGCTGAGCGAGTCGACGATGCGGTAATCGTAGCCTTCGAATCCCGCCTGTGAGAGCGGATGCGGCACGTCGCGCACCTCGTCGCCGTCGCCGAGGCGGATGATCGCGGGGAAGTTGTTCTGGACCACGCCGAGGTGGTCGCGATGGTAGTTGATGTCGGTGGGCAGGAGGAGCGTGTCGCGCCGGCCGATGATGCGTTGCTTGCTCCGGTCCGGTGCGCCCCAATAGACTTCGAGCATCAACTCGTCGGACTTGATCACGGCTGGCGGCAGCGGGAAGCCGTCGCCGAGTTGGGCGAGGAAGGTGACGTAGCCGTGCGCGCGGGCCGTGTAGTCGACGAGGCCGGTGTCGGCGAGCTGCACGGTGCGGCGGGCGATCGCGGCGATGACGAGCGCGCGGGTGCGGTCGTCGTTCCAGCCGTCCTGCGCCGGAAGGACCGAGACGACTGGACTCACGACCATCACGGCCGCGACGATGCACGCGCGCAGGGAACGCATGACGGCAATTTCGGTGGGCGCGCTCCGCGTCACAACCATGGCGACGCAATGATGTTCGAGGAATTCCGGGCGCGGTGCGTCCGCAACGCGCTCGTGCCGGTCTGGCGCGACCATCTGCTCGACGCCGACACCGCCGTCGCCGCGTTCCACCGGCTGCGGCAGCCGCCCTTCTCGTTCCTGCTCGAATCGGCCCCTGCCGGTGGCGAGACCTGGGCGCGATACACCTTCCTCGGCACCGCGCCGCGCGCGGCCTGGCGCCTGAACGAGGGCGTCGTCGACGACTGGGACCCCGCCCGCGGATGGCACGGCGCGCGCGCGAGCGAGGACCCGTTCGCCGACCTGCGCGGGCTGCTCACGCGCCATCCGCCGGTGGACGTGCCGGAGCTCGGCGCGTTCTGGGGCGGAGCCGTGGGCTTCTTCTCGTATGACGTGGTGCGGCACATCGAGCGGATCGGCACGCCCCCGCCACGCGGGATCCCGTCGCCCGACGCGCTCTTCCTGCTCACGGGCACGGTGGTGATCGTCGACAACCTGCGCGCGCAGGCGCGTGTGGTGGCGTCGGTGGTCGCGCCCGATCCTGCCGACGAGGCGGCCTGCCGCGCGGCGTGGGAGCGCGCGCAGGCGGAGATCGACGCGACGCTCGCGCGCCTGCGCTCGGGGCCGTCGCTGCCGGCGCTCGAGCTCGACCCCGACGCGGCTCCGGCGACGGGAGAGTCGACGTACGCGCGCGACAAGTTCATGGCCGACGTCGGGCGGATCAAGGAGCACATCCTCGCCGGGGACGTCTTCCAGGCGTTGCTGGCCCGACGCATCCATCTGCCGCGTGATTTCAGCGGGACCGCGCTCTATCGCGCGATCCGCGCGCTCAATCCGTCGCCGTACATGTTCCACCTCGTGCTCGACGACCTGGAGCTCGTGGGGAGTTCGCCTGAGCTGCTCGTGCGGGTGGCCGGGGGACGGGTGGTGGTGCGCCCGATCGCCGGCACACGGCCGCGCGGCCGCACGCCGGAAGAGGACGAGGCGCAGGCCGCCGACCTCCTCGCCGACGACAAGGAACGGGCGGAGCATGTGATGCTCGTCGACCTCGGCCGCAACGACGTGGGGCGCGTGGCGCGGTTCGGTTCGGTGCAGGTGACCGAGATGATGAAGGTCGAACGCTATTCGCATGTGCACCACATCGTGAGCCAGGTGGAGGGCACGCTGCGCGATGACGGTTCCGCACTCGAGACCTTCCGCGCGGTCTTCCCCGCCGGGACCATGACAGGGGCGCCCAAGGTCCGCGCGATGCAGGTGATCGACTCGCTCGAGCCGGAGCGGCGCGGCCCCTATGCGGGCGCGCTCGGCTACGTCGCGTGGGGGGACCGCCGCATGGACCTCGCGATCACGATTCGCACCTGCGTCATGGCCGGGGACGAGGTCTCGGTGCAAGCGGGCGCCGGGATCGTGGCCGACTCGGACCCCGCGAAGGAGTGGGCGGAGACCGAGAACAAGGCGCGGGCGATGCTCACGGCGATCGGCCGTGTCCGTGCCGCGGCGCGCGTTCCGGCGCGCGTTCCGGCGCGCGCCGGTCCGGATCCGGCGACCGGCGGACCGAGGTAGTCGCACTCGCCCTCCCCTCCCCGCATATTTCGGGGATGCACTATCGGCTCATCGGCGTCGGCAACACATACACGTTCGAACTCTCGGGCAGTTCGCCGCTGAGCGTCGGGCGCGCGGTCACGAACGACTGCGCCGTCGTCGACCCGACTATCTCGCGCAAGCACGCGGACCTCAAGGTCACGCCGGGCGGTGTCGAGGTGCTCGACGGCGGGTCGAGCAACGGCACATTCGTGAACGGCGTGCAGATCGAGAAGTCGATGTTGGTGCCGGGCGACGAGGTGACGTTCGGGAAGGTGGTCTTCCGCCTCGAGATCGTCGCGCCGGTGCGGGCCCCCGCCGCGCCGCCGGCGGCCGGAGCTCCGCCCCGCGGCGGCGCGACCATCGTGCGCCAGATCCCCAAGACGGGCGAGGCGCTCGCGCTGAGCGGCAAGGTGAAGATCGGCGATTCGAGCGCCGGCGGAGATCCCGCCGACAAGGACCGTCGCCGCCTCGCGATCCTGCTCGAGGTGTCAAAGGGCCTCACCCGGTCCGCCGACATCGAGGCGCTGCTGCAGAAGATCGCCGAGTACGCGTTCCAGGTGCTCGAGGCCGACCGCTGCGCGATCCAGCTCACCGACGAGTACGGGATCCTGCATCCGAAGATCTCGCGTGACCGCCGCGGCGAACGCGCGTCGAGCGACATCCCGCAGTCGATCGCGCGCACGGCGGTGGACGACAAGGTCGCCGTGCTCTCCGACGACGCCGCCGACGACCAGCGTTTCACCGGCCAATCGGTGATGCTGCAGAAGGTCCGCTCGGCGATGTGCGTACCGCTCATCGGCAGCGAGGCGCGCGTGCTCGGCGTGCTCTACGTCGACAACTTCTCGCTCAAGCGCTTCAACGAGAACGACCTCGACTTCCTGATCGCCTTCTCGGGCATCGCCGCGGTCGCGATCGAGAACGGCCAGCTCGCCGAGCGGATCCGCAAGGAAGCACTCGCGCGCAGCAACTTCGAGCGCTTCTTCACGCCGCACCTCGCGGCGCGCATCGCGTCGAGCCCCGACGCCGTCAAGCTCGGCGGCGACAAGCGGAAGGTCGCGATCCTCTTCTCCGACATCCGCGGCTTCACCGCGCTCTCGGAGACGATGAGCGCCGACATGATGGCGAAGCTCCTCACCGAGTACTTCACCGAGATGGTGGAATGCGTGTTCCGCCACGGCGGCACGCTCGACAAGTTCATCGGCGACTGCGTGATGGCGCAGTGGGGCGCACCGATCGGCGAGCCCGACGATTGCGACCGTGCGATGCAGTCGGCGCTCGACATGATGGAGGAGCTCGACCGCCTCAACGCGCGCTGGCGCACCGAGGGACGCCCGGTGCTGGAGATCGGGATCGGGCTCAACGTCGGCGATGTGTTCGCGGGCAATATCGGCAGCGACCGCCGCCTCGAGTACACGGTGATCGGCGACCCGGTGAACGTGTCGAGCCGGCTCTGCGGGAAGGCCGCCGCGGGGGAGATCCTCCTCTCCGAGCCGTTCCGCGCGGCGCTCGGATCGCCGCCGCCGCTCGAAGCGCTGCCGCCGATGGAACTCAAGGGAAAGAGCCAGGCCTTGCCGGTCTTTCGCGTCAAGCGGTGAACGCGTCGGCCGTCGTCGCACCCGCCGGCTACGAACGACTGAACATCGGGGACGCCGTCGTGGTCGCGCGCGTCGCGGCGGCGAGTGGTATCCGTGTGGCACTCGCCGCCGCACCCACGCTGCATGACTGGGCCGCGACCGTTCCCGGCGCCGAGCCATTCCAGGGGCGCGCGACCGCGTGGGGCGTGCGCCTCCCCAGCGGCGCGATCGACGTCGTCGTGCGTCACGCGCGCCACGGCGGGGTGCTCGCCGCCGTGCGCGGGGACCGCTTCGTCTGGCCCGGGCGCGCCCCATGGGAGCTCGAGGCCTCGCTCCGACTGCAGGAATGCGGCGTGCGCACGCCCGATGTGGTCGGCTACGCGCTCTATCCCGCGGGGCCCGGCTTCTGCCGCTGCGATGTCGCGACGCGACGCCTGCCTGCGGGGGCGGAGTTCCCGCTCGCGTGGGCCGCGGCCGACGAGCCCGCGCGCGCGGGGATCCTCGTCGCCGTCGGCACGCTGCTCCGCGACCTGCGCTCCGCCGGCGCGCGGCATGCCGACCTCAACGCGAAGAACGTCCACCTCGCGAAGGACGCTGGGCGGTGGCACGCGTGGGTACTCGACGTCGACCGCGTCCGCTTCGGCGCGCCGGACGACTCCGAGGTGGGCGAGCAGAATCTCGCGCGACTCGACCGCTCGATCCGCAAGCTGCGCGAGCGCAGCGCCCTCACGGTCGACGACGCCGCGCTGGCGAGCCTCGCGACGCTCGCCCAGGAGCACGCATGAGCCGCGTGCCGCTGGACCGCGTCTGCATCGTGATGATGTCGGCCGTCGGGGACGCGGTGCATGTGCTCCCCGTGCTGACCGCGCTCAAGCGCCATCATCCGGCGATGCACGTCACGTGGGTGCTGCAGCCCGGCCCGGCCTCGCTCGTGCGCGGCCATCATTGCGTGGACGAGATCGTCCTCTTCGATCGCACGAAGGGCC
>JAYTNC010000429.1:0-1515 GCA_043748515.1 Gemmatimonadota bacterium
GTCCACCGGGACCTCGCGTGTCCCGCCGGTACGGCGCACGCGCCGGTCCTCGATCGCCCGCAGCAGGGTGGGCTGCAGCGTGTCGGGCAGCTCCGCGACTTCATCCAGGAACAGCGTGCCGCCGTCCGAGGCCTCGAACAATCCCGGAAGCGGTCCCTCCCCCGCGCGTTCCACTCCGAACAGCTCGGCGTCCAGTGAATCGGTGGGACGCAGCGCGCAGCTCGCCTCGTGGAACGGACGCGCTCCACGCGGACCGAGCGCGTGAATGGCGCGGGCGACACGCCCCTTGCCCACGCCACTCTCCCCAACAATGAGCGCAACGGCCCGTTCGCTCCGCGAAAGCAGCTCGATCTGCTGCGCAAGCTCGCGCATCGGGGCGGACGGTCCCAGCAGCATCTCGGTAGCCGCGCGGCCCGTGCGCGCCCCCGCGGCGCGGGTGAGCTCGCGCAGCTGTGCCTTCTCGAGCGCCCGATCCACGACCGCGCCCAGGTGCGCGAGCTCAACCGGCTTGGTGAGGAAACCCTCGGCCCCGCCCTGCATCGCCTGCACGGCGAGCGGGATGTCGCCGTGTCCGGTGATCATGATGACGACTGGTCGCTGCTCGCGCGTGCGCGCCAGGACCTCGAATCCGGAGATGTCGGGCAGGTGCAGGTCGAGCAGCATGACGGCGGGCCGCTCGCTGATCGCCAGGGCCACGCCCTCTTCGCCCGTGGCGGCACGCAGCACGTCGTGTCCCGCGCGCTCGAAGTAGCGCCCGAGCGCGGAGGTGATGTCCGGCTCGTCATCGACGATGAGGATCTTGGCCATCAGGTAGTCACGCCAGCGATCACCGTTGCGAGTTCGTCCAGCTGAAACGGCTTGCCGACCACCGGCCGGCCCGCCTGCTCGAGGAAGCGGCGCGCGTCGTCGCTCTCCGCGTCGCCGGTCACGAACACGACGCGGTGGGCATGGCGGTCGTCACTCGCGCGAAGCTCCTCGAACAACGCGTCGCCGCCCAGGTCGGGCATCCGCAGATCCAGCAATACCACATCATACTCGCGCGACTTCAGGAGCGCGCGGGCATCCAGTCCGCCCGCGGCGACGGTGACGTCGAGTCCGAGCGTCGTCAGGAAGGTGGAGATGGCGACGCGAATGGGCGCCTCGTCGTCCACCACGAGAATGCGCCCTGCCGGGCGGCTCGCGGGCACGGCGGCCCGAGCACGCTCTGCCGGCGATTCGACGCTCGTCACGATGGGAAGCTCGACGAAGAACGTTGCTCCCTGGCCCGGCGGCGACTCCACGCGAATCTGACCGCCGTGCTGCCGCACGATCCCGTCCGAGATCGAGAGCCCCAGCCCCGTGCCCTGGCCCACGGGCTTCGTCGTGAAGAAGGGATTGAAGATGCGGTCCCGCTGCTCGGGCGCGACGCCGGGTCCGGTATCCGACACGGTGATCACGAGCCGTTCAGCGTGCTGTCGCGTCGTGATGACGATACGGCGCGGCCCGCTCCACTCGGCGAGCGCCTGTTCGGCGTTG
>JAYTNC010000430.1:0-1573 GCA_043748515.1 Gemmatimonadota bacterium
ACGGCCTGGTTCACCGCGGTCGCCGATTCACCGAAGCCGCAGGCGATCAGCTTCAGCTTCCCGGGATACGTCGTCACGTCGCCCGCCGCCCAGATCCCCGCGCGGCCCGTCTCCATCAGCTGATTGACCACGATCTCGTCCTTCTGCAGCGTGAGCCCCCACTCGGCGATCGGTCCGATGTCGCTCACGAAGCCGAGCATGGGCAGCACGACGTCTGCCTCGAATTCCGTGGTGGCCTTGGTCTTCACCTGCTTGAGCACGAGATGCGTGAACCGCTCGCCCTTCGGGCGGCAGAGGACGTCCGCGATCTCATGAAACGTGAACATCGAGGCGCGTCCGGCCTTCACATCCTCCTCGAACTGCGACACCGTCGCACCATGCGCGCGGAACCGGTCGCTGCGGTGCACGAGCGCCACGTGCGTCGCCACACCGCGGAGCTGCGTGGCCCAGTCGAACGCGGAATCCCCGCCGCCGACGATCACGACCCGCCGTCCCTTGTATTCCTGCGGATCGGTCACGACATCGTAGATGCCCCGCCCGTACCACGGCTCCGCACAGGCCTGTGGCAGCCGACGCGGTGAGAATGCGCCGATGCCGGCCGCGATGATGATGGACTTCGTGGGGTAGTCGCCTTGCTGGGTGTGCAGGACGAAGTGGCCATCGCGTTCCTCCAGACCTGTCACCGCCTGACCGAGGTGCGCCGGCTCGTTGAACTGCGCCGCCTGCTCTCGCAGCGAGTTCACCAGATCCTTCGCCAGGACCTTCGGATGACCGGCGACGTCGAAGATGAACTTCTCCGGATAGAGCGCCGTCAGCTGGCCGCCCAGCTCGGGCAGGGCGTCGACGATCTGGGCGGACGCGCCGCGCATGCCGGCGTAGAAGAGCGCGAACAGACCGGCGGGGCCGCCGCCGATGATCGTGATGTCCTTGAGCGGATGTTCCATGGTGGCGGAAAATAAGGGGCGGCAGGCGCTGCGCGCTGCCTTACGGGGCGGTGCGGCGCTACGCGCGCACCTTACGGGGCGGTGCGGCGCTACGCGCGCACCTTACGGGGCGGCGGGCGCTGCGCGCCGCCTTACGGGGCGCGTGGCCGTGCTGCGCACAGCACGCTTACGGCAACGGACAGCCGGTCTTCAGTGCCCGTAAGGGCGGGCGGCAAGGCCGCCTCGCCCGCCCAGTGAGCGATGCGCCGGAGCGAAGCGAGGGCGCCGCGCCCCGTAGGCGGGCGTTCCACGCCCGCCGTTCCCGTAAGGCAGCGCGCAGCGCCTGCCGCTCCTTATTTTCCGGAATGAAGATCTATACAAAGACCGGAGACCAGGGCTCGACCGGGCTCTTCGGTGGCGGACGAGTGGCCAAGGACAACATCCGCGTCGAGGCGTACGGTGACGTCGACGAGCTCAACGCCGTCATTGGAATGGCACGCTCC
Organism: Gemmatimonadota bacterium; assembly: GCA_043748515.1. Lineage (GTDB taxonomy): Bacteria > Gemmatimonadota > Gemmatimonadetes > Gemmatimonadales > Gemmatimonadaceae > Pseudogemmatithrix. Next base: position 1,427 of record JAYTNC010000430.1, read on the forward strand.
GTCGAGATGATGCCGCGCATCGACGAGGTGCTGGTCCCCATCCAGCGCGACCTCTTCGCCATCGGCGCGCTCCTCGCCACCCCCGACCGCGACAAGATGGCACAGCATCTCCAGAAGGCGCGGATCGACGACGGCCGCATCGAGGAG
>JAYTNC010000431.1:0-2362 GCA_043748515.1 Gemmatimonadota bacterium
GCAGTCGCCGCAGTCGCCGCAGTCGCCGCAGTCGCCGCAGTCGCCGCAGTCGCCGCAGTCGCCGCAGTCGCCGCAGTCGCCGCAGTCGCCGCAGCCGACGCGGCCTTCGCGCCTGCACGACGCGATGATCGGGATCGCCGCCGCGGAGTCGGAGTGGCTCGCAGAGTTGATGCGCGCCCGGCGCGACGCGCTCGCGCTGCTCACGTCGCCACAGCGCGCGCAGGTGTCAGCGCTGCGCGACCACTGGGCGCGCGAATCAGTGGCGATGATCGAGGAGGCCACGCGCCCGGGTCAGCGCGGGCATCCCGGAACGCAGATCCCGATCCGCGTGCCGGGAATGGTCGTGGGCGCGACGACGCTGCTTCCATACTGCGACGCGTTGCACGGACCCTCGACGCACATCAGCGTTCCGCCGCCGGGCTGAGGCGCACGCACCACGGACCGCGGTGGCCGACCATCAACCGCTGACCTTCACCCGCACGAATCCGTTCGCCCAGCAGCACTGCTGCCCCGGCGCGCTGTCGGTGATGCCGAAGTTGTCCACGCGCACCCGCAACATGTAGTCCCCCGGCGCGCTGAAGCGTACCGACGTCGCCGCATCGCCGCCCCCGGGCGCCGTCTTCGCCGAACGCGGCTCGAAGGTCACGTCGCCGGGCCCTTGGTGCTTGGACCAGGACATGTTCACCGGGATCGGCTTCCGGTCGCCGCGATCCTCCATCCAGACGCGGATGTCGAGCGCCGCGCCGACCGCGACGGTGAGCGGCCCGGTGGTGATTCCCTCGCGCCCGTTGGATGCGGGGCCGTTCGCCGAGAAGCGCACGACCGGCATCATCGATCCTGCGGCCTGCGGCGTGTAGGAGAGCTTGTAGTAGTCGCTCGTCGCGCGGCCGGGCACGGAGTAGGTCACGCCGTTGTGCCGCAGCGTCCAGACCACGTCACCCTTGTGTCCCTTCGGCACCCTGATCGCGAACGCGCCGCGCTCTCGCCTGCCGCCGAACGCGGGGTAGCTCACCACGGGGAAGTGCGTCGGCTGCATCCCCTGGAACTGCGCCGGCTCGATCCTGTTGTCGGGGCCGATCGGGATCTCCACCGCGCCGCTCGCATTGCGGTTCATGAATCCGAACGACAGCGTGACGCTCCCGTCCGGATTCGGGTACCATCCGTCGAAGTACGGGGCCACGCCCGCGCCGGCGGGTGCGCTCGGACCCAGTGGGAATCGCGCGCCGGGTTGCGCCGCGAGAGGCGCCGCGAGCGGGACGGCGACGCCGAGCGCGACGAGCGCGACGAGCACGCGACGCACCATGGCCCCACCGGGAGTGCGCCGTCTCACTTCAGGAGCGCGCCGTATCACTTCTTCGGCCGCAGTGCGAGCAGCCGCTGATACGCCGCCTCATCGAGCTGCGTGACCGCGATCCAGGCGTGGCTCATCTCGTCCGTCGTGCGATCGCCCACGCCGACCCATTGGTCCGGATCGGGATTGAAGAGATTCTTCTCGGTGTTGTCGTACCACGCGGTGTTGATGATCACGGAGCCCGCGGGCAGGAGCGGCGCGACCGACTCCTCGTACACGTGGCTGTGGTGCCAACCGGGATTCCAGTTCGACACCATGCTCAGCGTCTCGCGCTTGCCGTCGGGGTAGAGCACTTCCAGCCGCTTCGCGACGAGCCGCAGATGCCCGTGCGGCTGCCACGAATCGATCCGCACCGGTGTGTTGAATCGGTGGAACCCCTGCGTCACCAGCGTGCCGCGCGGCTCGATCTCGAAGTCTCCCGAGCCACTCTGCAACGCATAGAGCCCGAGCGTCTGGCGATACCGCGTCGCCGGCGTCACCTCCGGACCGTGGAACCAGATGCCGATCTCGACCTGGTCGTCCACGATCTCCTTCCCATTCGGGAAGTAATGGATGTCGAACAGGACGTTCGAGCCGGCGGGCGCGATGCGGCACGCATCGGCCGGGACGACCTCGCCGATCTTGCCGAGCGCGTATTCGGAGAGACGCACGCTTCCCGGTCCGCCGCCGCCGACCGCATCAGGCTCCGCCGTCGACGTGCCGGGGACGAACGTCGAGTTCGCATGGTGCGTCACCGCGCGCCCGGCGATGCTCGGCCTCGTCTCGATCGCCTTGATGCACCGGTCGGTCGTGAGGCCACTCGGGACCGAGGGCCGCCACCAGCGGTCCTGGCCTACCGCGGGCACGGTGTACTTCGAGGCTCTCACGATGAGGTCGGGCGGACCGTAGCTCGCGGCCAGCCGGTACTCCGATGGGTCGGGGAGCTTCGGCGCCGTCGGCATCGCGGCCGGATCGCCTTCGGGCATGCCACCGTCCACCCACTGCACGATCGTCGCGATGTCCTGCTCGGAG
>JAYTNC010000432.1:0-6718 GCA_043748515.1 Gemmatimonadota bacterium
CCGCTCACGTAGAGCGCGCTGTGCCCGGCCGCCTCGAGCCGCGCGGCGACCTGCAGGAGGATCGTGCTCTTGCCGATGCCCGGTTCGCCACCGACGAGCACCATCGCGCCCGGCACCACGCCGCCGCCGAGCACGAAGTCGAACTCATTGAGGCCCGTGCTGAGCCGGTCGATCTCGGAGCCCCGCACGTCGCGCAGGCGCGGCGTCTCCATGACGCTGCCGCCCTCGCCGTACGACTTGGAGCCCGCCTTGCGCCGCGCCGCGCCGATGCCCTTGCTCGCGCTCGCCTTGGGCGCGGCCATCTCCTCGACGAGCGTGTTCCACTCGCCGCACGTGGGGCATTGTCCCGCCCACCGGAGCGATTCACCGCCGCACTCCGTGCAGCGATAGACGGACTTGGTCTTCAGCGCCATGGGTGTGCCTCCCATGCGCACGCCGCGCGACGGGGGCGCGGTGGAGCGGAGCGAGTCGGCGACGTCACGCTCACTCCGACTGTCGGCCGGACCAGTTCTCGAAGCGCGTGTGCTGCTTTCGGAAATGCATCTTCACATAGCCCGTCGGTCCGTTGCGCTGCTTGCCGATGATCACCTCGGCGTAGCCGTCCAGCGGCACGTCGGTGGTGCCTGGCACCATGCGCGGATTCCCCTGCTCGTCGTACGGCCGCTCGTTCATCTCGGGCCGGTAGATGAAGAGCACGATGTCGGCGTCCTGCTCGATCGCGCCCGAGTCGCGCAGGTCGGAAAGCTGCGGCTTCCGGTTCTCGCCGCCGCGCTGCTCCGAGGCGCGCGAGAGCTGCGAGAGCGCGATCACGGGGACGTTGAGCTCCTTCGCGAGCCCCTTGAGCGAGCGCGAGATCATCGAGACTTCCTGCTGGCGGTTCTCCGAGTTCGCGGGACCGGTCACGAGCTGCAGATAGTCGACGATGATGAGCTTGATGTCGGACTGGCTCTTGAGCCGGCGCGCGCGCGAGCGGAGCTCGAGCACGCTCAGGCCGGGCGTGTCGTCGATCCAGATCGGTGCCTGGCCGAGCAGGGCGGCGGCCTTGGCGAGGTTCGAAGCGTCCTGCGCGGTCAACGCACCCGACCGCAACCGTTGAGCGTCCACATATCCCTCCGAGGCGAGCATGCGCATCAGCAGGGACTCAGTACTCATTTCCAGCGAGAAGAACGCCGTCGGAACATTGCACTCGATGGCCGCGTATTGCGCGATGTTGAGCACGAACGCCGTCTTGCCCATCGACGGACGTGCCGCGACGATGATCAGGTCGGAAGGCTGGAAGCCGAGCGTCATCTTGTCGAGGTCGGCGAATCCCGACGGCACGCCGGTGAGGCTGCCGCCCGACGTGCGCAGTTGCTCGATGCGCTCCATCGCCGCCCAGAGCAGTTGCTTGATCTTGACGAAGCCCTCCGACCCGCGCTGGTCGTTGAGTTCGAGGATCTTGTGCTCGGCCATGTCGAGCAGCTCGGCCACGTCGGCCGGGCTCTCATGCCCTTCGCGGACGAGTGCGGTCGCCGTCTCGATCAAACGACGCCGCAGCGACTTCTCGCGCACGATCTTGCAGTGATGTTCGACGTTCGCCGCGGTCGGGACCTCGTCGATCAGCCCGCCGATGTACTCCTTGCCGCCCGCACCGGCGAGATCGCCGCGCTGCTCGAGTTCGTTCGAGAGCGTGAGCGGATCGACCACCGCGCCCGCCGCGTGCACCGACATCATCGCGCGGAAGAGTCGGCGATGCCCCTCGCGATAGAACATGTCCTCGGTGCAGAGCTCCGACGCCGTGACGATCGCGTCGACCGACATGATCATGGCCGCGAGCACGGCACGCTCCGCGTCCTCCGACCAGGGCGGCCGGCGGTCACGGAACGGATCGGCCGAGGCCGTCTTAGGGGCGATCGAGAATTCTACGGGCGAGCTGGACATCTTCCCACGCGGGGCGCTTCCAGTTGGGGTTCCGCAGCAGGGCGGCAGGATGATACGTGGCGATCAGCGGGATGCCATGGTACCGATGCTCGATCCCCCGCAGCTGGCCGATGGTGGAATCTGACTCCAGGAGCGTCTGCGCGGCAAACGTACCCAGCGCGAGGATCACCTTGGGCTGCAACAACTCGAGTTGACGGAGCAGGAACGGCGAGCAGACCCGGATCTCCTCCGTCGTCGGATTCCGGTTGCCCGGCGGCCGGTGCTTGAGGACGTTGCAGATGAACACGTCCTCGCGCTTGAGGTCGATCGCCGCGAGGATCTTGGTGAGCAGGTCGCCCGACTTGCCCACGAACGGGCGGCCGAGCTCGTCCTCCGTCGCACCCGGCGCTTCGCCGACGACGACGAACTTGGCGTTGGGGTTCCCTTCGCCCGGCACGTGATTGATCGCCGTCGCGGAGAGCGCGCACGCCTTGCAGCCAGCGATCGCCTTCGCGACCTCGTCGAGCGACTTCGCCGACGCGAGCTCGGGCGGCATCGCGAACGGAACATTCGTGGCCGCGTCGGACTTCGCGCTCTTCGGCGACTTCGGCTTCATGGCGGCGCCTGGCTCGGGTGCGTTGACGATCGACTGCCAGTCCTCGGTGACGCCTTCGGTGCGTGACGCGCGCGGCGGCTCCGGGACCGCGCCGCGCGCAGGCGCCTGCGATGCGGACTTCGGCGCGGAGGGCGACGCAGCGGAACGGCCGGCCCCGGGTGCGGGCGCGGCCGGCGGCGCGGCGCCGAATGCCAGCACCTTGAGCGCCTCCTCGACGCTCAGCGAGTCGAGCACGAACTCCGACTCGCCCATCTCGCGCCGCTGTTCGAGATACTGACGCAGCCGCTCCTGGGCGTCGCTCACAGCAGCGCCTCGATGCGGTCGAGGATGCGGTCCGCAACCTCGCTCTTGGGCAGCAGCGGCAACGCATCGGGCGCGCCTTCCCGACCGATGATCGTCACGCGGTTGGTGTCGTAGCCGAAGCCGGCGCCGGCCTCGCGCGCGCTGTTCGCCACGACGAGATCGAGCCCCTTCTTCGCGAGCTTTGCCGTCGCGTTCTCCAGCACGTCGTCGGTCTCGAGCGCGAAGCCGACGGCGATCATCCCCGGCTTCCGCGCGTTGCGCGTCGAGGAGAGGATGTCGACGTTCTCCGTGAGCACGACCGGGTCGGGCGCGTTGCCGCGCTTCTTGATCTTCGCGCCGGCGACGGTCGCCGGCCGGAAGTCAGCGGGTGCGGCCGCCATGACGAGCACGTCGGCGCTGCCGAGTTCGGCGCGCACGGCGTCGGCCATCTCCTGCGTCGTCTCCACCGGCGTCGCGCAGATGCCGAGCGCCGGCAGCGTCGCGGTCATCGGCCCGTGGATCACCACGACCTCGGCGCCTCGGCGCCACGCGGCCGCCGCGAGCGCGACACCCATCTTGCCGGTCGAATGATTCGAGAGGTAGCGCACCGGATCGATCGGCTCGCGCGTGGGACCCGCCGTGACCACGATCCGCTTGCCGCGCAGCTTGCCCGGCGCTTCGAGCAACCGGCCGGCGTGCGCGACGATCGTCTCGGGCTCGTGCATGCGTCCCTGCCCCGCGCCTTCGTCGGGCGACGCGAGCGGACCGATGCCGGGATCGAGGACGACGCGGCCCTGCTTTCGCAGCGCAGCCGCATTCGCCTGGACCTGCGGGTTGGCCCACATCCGATCGTTCATCGCCGGCGCGACGAGCACGGGGGCCTCGGTCGCGAGCAGGCAGGCGGAGAGCAGCTCGTCCGCGTGTCCGTGCGCGGCGCGCGCGAGAAAGTCGGCGGTCGCCGGCGCGACGATCATGAGTTCCGCCGCGCGCGCCAGCTTGATGTGGTCGAGCGCGTGCCCGTCGCCGATGAGCACGCTGTGCACGGGACGTCCGGTCAGCGCCTCGAACGTGACCGAGCCGATGAACTCACGCGCCGACCGCGTGAGAACGACGTCGACCTGGGCACCGGCCTGCGTGAGCAGGCGGGCGAGCCAGGCCGACTTGTAGCTGGCGATCCCCCCGGTGACGCCGAGGAGGATCCGCCGACCGTCGAAGGGCCGCACGGAGAGGCTCCGCGCCGGCCGCGGTTACTCGCCCTTCGGGCGGCGGCGCGGCACCACGCGGTACTCGATCTGGCCCGCCGAGAGATCCTCGAGCGCGCGGGTCGTGAGCTTCTTCTCGCCCGACGTCGAACGGTCGCGCGGGAAATCGTTGAGGACGCGGGCGTACTTCGCGGCCACGAGGACCGAGAGGTACTTGTTGGTCGCGTGCTTGGTGACTTCGGACGGTGTGAACACCTGCATGAGAACCTCGGAGGTCAGACGACGGGACGACAGCACATTGGCACCCACCCACCACTTTCAGCCTTCAACCTTCAACCTTCCACCTAAGTTCTGTCCTTCAACCCTTCCAGGAGGCGGGCGACGACGCCCACGACCTCCTCACCCAACGCGGGCAACCGCTCCCCCTTCAGTGACTCTTGATCGAGGATCGCGCTCACGCGCTGCACGGCGTGCTCGAGATCGTCGTTCTCCACCACGTACTGGTACCGCTCGGCCTCGAGGAGCTCGCTCCGCGCGTTGCGCAGGCGCAACGCGAGCGCGTCCTCGTTCTCCGACTTCCTGCCCAGCAACCGCGCCGTCAGCACTTCGACGCTCGGCGGCACGATGAAGATCGTGACCGACTCCGGGAAGGCCGCGGTCACCTGCCGCGCCCCCTGCACGTCGATGTCGAGCATCACGTGCTTCCCGCTCTCCATCACCTCGCGGATCGCGCTGCGCAGGGTCCCGTACCGGTTCCCGTGCACCTCCGCCCACTCCGCGAACTCCCCATGCGACGCCTTCTGGTCGAACCCGTGCCGCGAGAGGAAATGATAATCCACCCCGTCCCGCTCGCCCGGCCGAGGCGCACGCGTGGTGCACGAGACCGAGTACCCCACATCCGTCCGGCGCGCCAGCAGCATCCGCGCGATGGTCGTCTTCCCGCCACCAGAAGGCGCCGACATCACGATCGGGAACGGCCCGCCGCTCACTCGAGATTCTCCACCTGTTCACGGATCCGCTCGAGTTCCTCCTTGATCGCGACCACGTCCAGCAACATCGGAGCGTCGTTCGACTTGCTCCCCGTCGTGTTCGCTTCGCGCAACATCTCCTGCAGCAGGAATCCGAGTCGCTTGCCCACGGGCTCCGAATCAGTCGAATAGAGTGCATCACGGAAGGCGGCGATGTGCGCCGCGAACCGGTCCAGTTCCTCACCCACGTCCAGCTTGTCGGCGAGGATCGCGATCTCCTGCGCGAGCCGCTGCGGGTCCACCGCGATGCCGCCCGCCAACCGCTCCACGTTCTCGCGCAGCCGAGTGCGCTGCGCCTCGGTCCGTTCCGGCGCCCGCGCGGCCAGCCGCGCGACCGCCGCTTCCACCAGCGCGAGCCGCTCGGCGATCACCGCCGCGAGACGCGCACCCTCCTGCTCCCGCATGGACTGCAGCGCACGCGCCGCCGCATCCACCACCACCAGCAGTTCCGCCGCGGACCCGCCGGCGAGACCATCGTCCTCACGTCCCATGCGCAGTACGTCGGGCATCCGCATCACCGTCGCGACGTCGACGTCCCCAGCAAGCCCGTGGGCCGTCTGAAGCCGGCGCAGTTCCGACGCGTACTGCGCGAACCGCGCCTCATCCACCATCGCCTGCGGCTCGTCCCCCCGCTCGATCCGGGCGAAGACCGTGAGGTGCCCGCGAGCGATACGCTGACGCAACGCTTCCCGGACCTCACCCTCCCACTGCGAGAGCGCGGTGGGAAGCTTGAGGCTCGGATTGAAGAAACGGTGATTGACGGAGCGCAGCTCCACGCTGACGCGCGTGCTGCCGACAGGCCCCTCGGCCGCCCCGAAACCGGTCATGCTTCGAATCATTGAGCCTCATAAGTTACTCTGGCGCCACCACTTGGGCAAGCCGCGCCGGCTCTTGATCCCTAGGCCCTGGAGGCCGACCGGCTAGTTCCAGAACTCCCAGCGGAGGCCGTACAACTGGACCAGTCTGGGCATGAGGTAACCCGGCACCGTCTCGTAGACCTTGCCGACTGCGTTCCGGTTATGCCAGAAGATGTACGCGGTCCCGATCCGCATCTCGACGTAGCCCCCGACCCAGCCGGCCCCCTCGGCCCGCACCACGGCGCCCGTGCCCGCGGGCATCTCGACCGCGCCGCGGTAGTCGTGCGTGAAACCCGCCGTCAGGTGGAAGGTCCCGCGCTTGATCTGCTTGAGGAACGAGGAGGCGAACCGCAGTTCGGCGTGCGACTCGACCTGCGGGCGATAGAGTGCCGGCTCGGTCCAGCGGACACCCCGCCACTCGAACGAGAAGCCCTTCCAGATCTGCCCCGAGAGCCCGCCCTCCAACCCCGTCGAGGCGGCGATCTCCACCGGCACGAAGAGGCTGTCGAAGACCGGCATGCCCATGGCCACGGAGGCGGAGCGTTGCACCGCGGCGACGCTGATCCAGCGGCCGTACACGCGGGCAGCGACCTCCGCCCGCGAGGTCGTCCGCGAGACCCGGCCGAAGGTGGTGTCGTCTGGAGTGTGGATCGAATGGGCCGCGGCGAAGTGCAGCCACGGGAACGGCGTGATCGCCGCGAGCGCGTCGACCCGGCGCGTCGAGTCGGATCCGCCCTCCTCCACCGCACCGCTGACGGCGAGCCATTTGTGGTCCCATGAGCCGCGGAGCGCGGGCGCGAGCCGGCTCTCGCCGTCGAGCATCCGGAGCCGGGC
>JAYTNC010000433.1:0-1639 GCA_043748515.1 Gemmatimonadota bacterium
GTTCGCGGCGAAGATCATGACGAGGAATCCGACGCCGGCGAAGGCGAGGCCGAGCGCGAACTTCGAGGGGCTCGAGAGCTCCCAGCCGCGCTTCGCCATGCCGACCCAAACGGCGGCGAATACCGGCGCGAAGATGATGATGAAGGCCGAGTTGATCGACTGGAACCAGGTCGCGGGCATCTCCCAACCGAAGATGGTGCGGTCGGTGAAATCGTTCGCGAAGAGTTGCAGCGAGGTCGGGGCCTGCTCGAACGCGGCCCAGAAGATCGCGGCGAACACGAACAGCACGAAGATCACCGCGATGCGCTTCTTCTCGTCGCCGTCGAGCCCGCCGGCGATGAACACGTAGGCGAAGAACGCGACGGCGATCCCGACGAGCACGAGCGTCATCGATTGGCCGATCGCCTGCGGCGAGAGCGTCACGATCCCTGCGGCCGCCGCGACGAACGCCGCCGCGAGGATGCCCAGACCGATGAACGTCCAGCGCTTCACCGAGGCCTCGCGCGCGGCCTGCACGACGGGATCCGGATCCTTCACGATGTCCTGCCCGATCGGGCCGAGCGTGGCCTTGGCGCGGAGCCAGAACCAGACGAGGCCCATGAGCATGCCGACACCGGCGGCGCCGAAGCCCCAGTGCCAGCTGACGCGCTCGCCGAGGAATCCGGTGACGAGTTGGCCGGCAAAGGCGCCGGTGTTGATGCCCATGTAGAAGATCGAGAAGCCGGCGTCGCGCCGCGCGCCGCCCGCCGGATACAGGTCGCCGACGATCGCCGAGATGTTCGGCTTGAGCAGGCCGGTGCCGAGCACGATCAGGACGAGGCCGAGGAAGAAGAAGATCTTCCCGAGGCCGGCGCCGGCGAAGCCCGAGAGACCGATCGAGAGATGCCCGCTCGTGATGAGCGCGGCGCCGAGGAGGATCGCGCGGCGCAGGCCGAGGAGGCGGTCGGCGATCCATCCGCCGGGGAGGGAGGCGAGATACACCGAGGCGGCGTAGATGCCGACGATCGACGCCGCGTCGACGCGGTCGAAGCCGAAGCCGCCCTCGGTGAGCGCGGCCGCCATGAAGAGCACGAGCAGCGGGCGCAGGCCGTAGAAGGAGAACCGCTCCCACATCTCGGTCATGAAGAGCGTCGAGAGGCCGAGCGGATGGCCGAAGAAGCGCGTGTCGTTGACGAAGGGGGCCACTGCGGCGGAGACCGGGGCCGGCGCGTCTGAGCGGGGTTGCGGGGTCATGGGGGCGGGGGGAGGTGGACCTTCCAGCAGGCGGCGACATGACCCGCCTGATCGGGCGCGACCGCGAGCAGCGAGGGACGCTCGCTCCTGCACCGGTCATCCTTCAAGGGGTGCGGGCATCGCGGATGGAACGCACAGCCGGTGGGGGGCGCGTCGGACGAGGGACGCTCGCCGAACAACACCGGCCGCCGTCGGCGCGCCGACGGGCTCCCGGTGGGGACCGCCGCGACGAGCGCCTGCGTGTACGGCATCCGGGGTTCGGTCAGGGCCGAAGCCCCGTCGGACGCTTCCACGATGCGACCGAGATACATCACGAGGACGCGGTCCGCCAGTCGGCGGACCGCGTCGAGGTCGTGCGAGATGAGCAGGATCCCCATCCCGCGGGTGGCGCGACGCGACTCGAGCA
>JAYTNC010000434.1:0-4840 GCA_043748515.1 Gemmatimonadota bacterium
GGGCTCGGCGACCCGAAGTACCGGCCCTGCCCGCTGCTGAAGAAGTACGTCGCCGCAGGCTGGTACGGCCGCAAGTCGGGGCGCGGGTTCTACACGTACGCCACCTCGTGATGCCCGGACGTTCCAGCGGAGCGGCCGCGCGATGATGACGGAACTGCACGACCACACCGAAGAACAGCGGGCGATCATCGCGACGGCGCGCGCGTTCGCGCAGGAGCATGTGGTCCCGTACGCGGCGCAGTGGGACCGCGATTCGCACTTCGAGCCCGCCCTCGTGCGGCAGCTCGGCGAACTCGGGTTCCTGGGCATGCTCCTGCCGACGGAGTACGACGGCCTCGGGCTCGATGCGAGCAGCTACCTGCTCGCGCTCGAGGAGATCGCCGCCGCCGACGCGAGCACCGCGGTCATGATGTCGGTGCACAACTCGCTGCCGACGCAGATGCTCAACGCGTTCGGCACGCCGGAGCAGAAGCGCCGGTTCCTCGCACCGATGGCGCGCGGCGAACTGCTCGGCGCGTTCGCGCTCTCCGAGCCCGATGCGGGCTCCGACGCCTCCGCCGTGCGCTGCCAGGCGCGCCGCGACGGGAACGACTGGGTGGTGAGCGGCACCAAGGCGTGGGTCACCAGCGGCACGCATGCCGGCGTGGTCATCGCGATGATCCGCACCGACTCGCCCGACGCGCGGCTGGGTTCGAAGGGCATCTCGGCCTTCATCCTCACGCCCGACCTCCCCGGCTTCCATGTGGGGAAGAAGGAGGACAAGATGGGGATGCGCGCCTCGCCGACGGTGCAGCTGGTGTTCGACGAGATGCGCGTGCCGGCAGACCGGATGCTCGGAGCCGAGGGGATGGGCTTCATCTACGCGATGCGGTCGCTGGAGCATGGGCGGCTCGGCATCGCGGCGCAGTCGATCGGGATCGCGCGCGCGGCCTTCGAGGCGGCGCGCGTCTACGCGAACGAGCGGAAGCAGTTCGGCACGCCGATCGCGGAGTTCCAGGGCGTGCAGTTCAAGCTGGCGGACATGGCGACGCGGATCACCGCGGCGCGGTCGCTGCTGCACACCGTCGCCGCCGCGAAGGACCGCGGCGTGGCGGTGCCGGGCGAGGTCTCGATGTGCAAGCTCTTCGCGAGCGAGACCGCGATGTGGGTCACGACGCAGGCGATCCAGGTCTTCGGCGGATACGGCTACGTGAAGGACTATCCGGTGGAGAGGTACTTCCGGGACGCGAAGGTGACCGAGATCTACGAGGGCACCTCGGAAGTGCAGCGCATCATCATCGGGCGTGCAGTCTCCAACGGCTCCAGGTCCTGACCCACCCACTTTGATCCTCCATCCTTCAGCCTTCATCTCTGAAATGAAGATCTTCGACACCATCGCCAAGCTCGGCCACGAGCAGCTCGTCCTCTGCGCCGACGAGGGCGCCGGCTACCGCGGCATCATCGCGATCCACGACACCACGCTCGGCCCCGCCCTCGGAGGAACGCGCTTCTGGAACTACGCCTCGGAGGACGAGGCGATCACCGACGCGCTGCGCCTCGCGCGCGGCATGACGTACAAGAACGCGGTCGCCGGGCTCAATCTCGGCGGCGGCAAGTCGGTGATCATCGGCGACAACCGCACGACCAACCGCGAGATGATCTTCCGTGCGCACGGCCGCTTCGTCGAGTCGCTCGGTGGGCGCTACGTGACCGCCGAGGACGTGGGCACGAGCACCTCCGACATGGACTTCGTGCACATGGAGACCGAGTACGTCGCCGGTCTCGCGAACAAGTCGGGCGACCCGTCGCCGGTGACGGCGCATGGCGTGTTCCGCTCGATCGAGGCGTCGGCCAAGCACAAGTGGGGTTCGTCCTCGCTCGACGGCAAGACGATCACGGTGCAGGGGCTCGGCAACGTCGGCACCTATCTCTGCCGCGAGCTGCACGCGGCGGGCGCCAAGCTCATCGTGACGGACATCCGCGCGGACCGCGTGCAGGCCGTGGTCGACGAGTTCGGCGCGACGGCGGTGAACGGCGACGAGATCTACGCCGCCAAGGCCGACGTCTTCGCCCCCTGCGCGCTCGGCGCGATCATCAACGACGACACGATCCCGCTGCTCAAGGTCGAGATCGTCTGCGGCGGCGCGAACAACCAGCTGCTGGAGCCGGAGAAGCATGCGGCGGCGCTCGAGAAGCGCGGCATCATCTACGCGCCGGACTTCGTCGCGAACGCGGGCGGCGTGATCAACGTCTACTCCGAGGTCGCGGGATGGACGCGCGAGCGCGCGCTGCGCAAGGCCGACGAGATCTACGAGACCGTGCTCGGCGTCTACCGCATCGCGAAGGACGAGGGGATGCTGACGTACGACGCCGCCGACAAGCTCGCCGAGCGCCGCATCGCCGCCGTGCATGGCATGGTCCGCACCTGGCCGCAGTGGCCGCGGAAGAGCTGACCATGGCCGAGCGCATCCCGATCGCGTCGGACCACGCGGGGTTCGAGATGAAGGAGCACCTGCGGGGCGTGTTGGCGAAGATGGGCTACGAGGTGGAGGACATCGGCACGCACTCCGCGGCCTCCACCGACTATCCCGACTTCGCGCACCCGCTCGCCGCGAAAGTGGAGAGCGGGGAAGCCAAGCGCGGGGTGCTGCTCTGCGGCACCGGGCTCGGCATGTCGTACGCGGCCAACCGCCACCACGGCGTCCGCGCCGCGGTGGTGTGGAGCCCCGAGATCGCGACCTACGCGCGGAGTCACAACGACGCGAACGTCCTGGTGCTTCCCGCCCGCTTCGTGAGCGAGGCGGACGCGGAACAGATCCTCAAGAACTTCCTCGACACGCCCTTCGAGGGCGGCCGGCACCAGAAGCGCGTCGACAAGATCGAACCGGAGAACGCATGAAGCTCGGCTACAACACCTGGGACCGCCGCCTTCCCGGCGCGGCGCTGCGCGAGAGCGACCCGGAGATCGCGGCCCTCATCGCGGAGGAGACGGCCCGTCAGTCGGAGGGACTCGAACTGATCGCGAGCGAGAACTTCGTCTCGCCCGCCGTGCTCGAGGCGATGGGCTCGTCGCTCACGAACAAGTACGCCGAGGGCCTGCCGGGCAAGCGGTACTACGGCGGCTGCGACGTGGTGGACAAGGTCGAGCAGATCGCGATCGACCGCGCGAAGCTGCTCTTCGGCGCCGATCACGCGAACGTGCAGCCGCATTCGGGCGCGACGGCGAACGCGGCCGTGTATCTCGCGTTCCTGAAACCGGGCGAGACGGTGATGGGTCTCGACCTCTCGCAGGGTGGGCACCTGACGCACGGCTCGCCGGTGAACTTCTCGGGGCTCAACTACCGGGCGGTGCACTACGGCGTGAACGACCAGGGGATCATCGATTACGCCGCGATGCGCGAGACGGCGCGCCGCGAACGGCCCAAGATGATCATCGCCGGCTACAGCGCGTACTCGCGCGTGCTCGACTACCAGCAGTTCGCCGACGCGGCCAAGGAGGTCGGCGCGATCTTCATGGTGGACATGGCGCACTTCGCGGGGCTGGCGGCCACGGGAGTGTACCCGAGCCCGATCCCGTTCGCCGACGTGGTGACCACGACCACGCACAAGACGCTGCGCGGTCCGCGCGGGGGCCTGATCCTCTGCCGGGCCGAGCACGCGAAGACGATCGACAAGGCGATGTTCCCGGGCACGCAGGGAGGGCCGCTCGAGCATGTGATCGCCGCCAAGGCGGTCGCGTTCAAGGAAGCGCTCGCGCCGGCGTTCACCGAGTACTGCACGCAGGTCGTGGCGAATGCGCGGACGCTCGCGAACGCGCTGATCGCGCGCGGCGTGCACATCGTCTCAGGTGGCACCGACAATCATCTCATGCTCGCCGACCTCCGCCCCAAGAGTGCGGCGCTCACGGGCAAGGTGGCGGAGCAGGCGCTCGACCGCGCGGGGATCACGGTGAACAAGAACACCGTGCCGCGCGAGACGCAGTCGCCGTTCGTGACGAGCGGCATCCGCATCGGCACGCCGGCGGTCACGACGCGCGGGATGCGCGAGCCGGAGATGCTGCGGATCGCGGAGCTGATCGACCGCGTGCTCGGCGCGCCCGAGGACGCGGCGGTGACCGCCGACGTGAACAAGGGCGTGCGCAAGCTGGCCGAAGAGTTCCCTCTTTATCTATGATGAAGGATGGAGGATGGAGGATGAAGGACCGATCCCCATCTTTCCACCTTCATCCTTCATCCTTCATCTCAAGAAATGCCTGAGCTGGCGTTCCGGGACGGCGTGATGGACCGCATCAGGTTGCGCGAGGCTCGCTACGACGAGCGCGCGTACCTGTTCGTGCTCGCCGCCCTCGAGTTCTGCCAGCAGCGGCTCACCGACCGGCGTCACCTCACCGGCCGCGAGTTGGCCGTGGGGTGCCGCGACCTCGCGCTGCAGCGCTACGGCGTGCTGGCGCGCACGGTGCTCGACCATTGGGGCGTGCGCGACTCGCTGGACATCGGCGAGATCGTATTCACGCTCGTCGACGTGGGACTCCTGATGAGCCAGCCGAACGACACCAAGGACGATTTCATCGGCGTCTTCGATTTCCATCAGGCGTTCGATCGCGATTATCCCTGGAATGCCATGCCGGCGGTCTGACCCCATGCCACGCGAGTGACCCCATGAACGTGCGCATCACTTCATCCGCGCAGTCCGTGGCGCGTGAGGCGGCGGCCTTCGCCGCTGGCGTGGAGTCGTTCGCGCTCATGCGCGCGGCGGGCGAGGCGACCGCGGCGCTGCTGCTCAAGCGCATCCCCGAGCTGCGCGAACGCGGCGCGCTCGTCTTCGCCGGCACGGGCAACAACGGTGGCGACGCCTGGGTGGT
>JAYTNC010000435.1:0-1942 GCA_043748515.1 Gemmatimonadota bacterium
ATCGCGACGCGCAACAGCTGCGAGGGTCCGTGGACGCAGTCGGCGGTGCTCTCCATGTCGTTCAACCCGCTCAAGCTCCGCCTGCCGCAGCGCGCCACGCTCTCGGTGAACGTCGCCAACCCGCTCGGCGCCGCCGACCTGCTCCTCCACCGCGACGACGACCTCAAGGGCTGGGGTCAGGCGCGCATCCCCGATCCCGCGCTGCTCTACGTGCGCGGCTTCAACACCGGCGCGCAGACCTTTCGCTACGACGTCAACCAGCGCTTCGGCAACGTGAGCCCGCAGCTCTCCGCGATCCGTTCTCCCGTGGCCGTGACCGTGCAGATGCGCTTCGACCTCGGCCCCACGCGCGAACGGCAGATCCTCATCCAGTCGCTCGACCGCGGCCGCACCACCACCGGCAGCAAGGCGCAGCAGCCGCAGCTGCGCGCGCAGTACGGCAACGCCGGACTCCCGAATCCGATGGCGACGATCCTCCGCCAGGCCGACACGCTGCAACTCACGTCGCCGCAGGCCGACAGCCTCGCGACGATGAACCGCTGGTACCTCATCCGGCTCGACTCGATCTGGGCGCCGCTCGTGAAGGAGCTCGCCGAACTCCCGGACAACTACGATCGCGAGAAGGTGTACCAGAAGTACACGAAGGCGCGTCAGGGCTCGGTCGATCTCCTCGTCCGGCTCGCGCCGCGCATGACCCGCCTCCTCACCAAGGAACAGCGGCGCAAGCTTCCGCCTTTCATCGCCAGCTACCTCGATCTCCGGTATCTCGACTCGATCCGCAACGGCACCGCGGGGGCCGGATTCGGCCTCCCCGGTGGATTCACGCCGGGGATGATGGGTGGTGGCCGCACCATCGAGATCCGCCGGCAGTAGGACCGTCGTTCATGCAAGCAGACCCCATTCAGGACCCGTCGATGTTCCGTCGTTCAGCGTTCTTCCCCTCCGCGCTCGTCGCCCTCTGGGCGCTCCCGCTCGCGGCGCAGCAGGCCAAGCTCCCGCCGGTGCGCACGCTGCCGGCCGTCACCGCGAGATCGAGCGAGCCGCTCTCGGCCGTCGCGACCGCCGTGCCACTCCCCGGCGGCAAGGTGCTGGTCAACGACATCCTCCAGCGCCGTGTCGTGATGTTCGACTCGATGCTCGTGAAGGTGGCGATCGTCGCCGACTCGACCGGAGCGACCGCGAACGCGTATGGCGCGCGCGGCGCCGGACTCCTCGGCTATGGCGGCGACTCGGCGCTCTTCATCGATCCGGCCTCGCTCTCCATGATGGTCATCAACCCGGCCGGCGAACTCACCACGGTGCGCGCCGTGCCGCGCGCCAATGAGATCGGCTTCCTCGTCGGCGGCCCGAACGGCCGCCCCGGCTTCGATCCGAACGGCCGGCTCTACTACCGCGGCCAGGCGCGCGGTCGTCAGCAGGCGGCCGGTACGCGCGGCGGTCGTGGTGGCGGTGGTGGCGGTGGTGGCGGTGGCGTGGGTGGTCCGGGAGGCATGACCTTCGCGATGCCCGAACAGCCCGACTCGGCGCCGATCGTTCGCGTCGATCTCGCGACGCGCAAACTCGACACCGTCGCGACGTTCAAGATCCCGAAGGTCGACCTCAAGGTCACGCAGGGTGTCGACGGCCGCATGAACATCCAGACCACCATGAACCCGCTGCCGATGACCGACGACTGGGCACTGCTCAGCGACGGCACGATCGCCGTGGTGCGCGGGCACGACTTCCACGTCGATTGGATCGCGCCCGACGGTCAGGTGACGTCGTCGCCGAAGCTCCCATATGAATGGCAGCGCCTCTCCGACGACGACAAGCAGATGGTCGTCGACAGCGCGCGCGCCGCGGTCGAGAAGCAGCGCGAGGAAGCGCAGCGCATGATGGATGGCGCCGGCGGTCCGCAGGCGTTCATCGCCGCCGGCGGCGCCGATCGCGTGATGATGATGGG
>JAYTNC010000436.1:0-1557 GCA_043748515.1 Gemmatimonadota bacterium
CCGGATCGGCCTCGCCACAGGCGAGTGCCGAGAGGCAGCACAGAAGGAGGAGCGCGCGGATCATCACACGGATGATACCCCGGGGCCCGGGGAGCGCACATCGCTCCAACGGGCGGTATCTTTTCGTCCGTCCCCAACCCATCCCATGCGCCTTCTCGTCCCCGCCGCCGCCCTTCTGTTCTGCGCCACGAACCCGTCCGGAGCGCAGACCGCCTCAGCCGACTGGCCGGTGTACGGCGGCGATCCCGACAACACGCACTTCTCGCGCTTGAACCAGATCTCCCCCGCGAACGTGCGACAGTTGCAGGTGGCCTGGACCTTCGCGACCGGCGACGAGTTCGCGGGCTCGGAGATGCAGGCGAATCCGGTGGTGATCGACGGCATCATGTACGCCACGACGCCCAAGCTGCAGGTCTTCGCCCTCGACGCCGCGACGGGGCGTCAACTCTGGCGCTTCGATCCCAACGCCGGACGCCCCCCCGCCGCGCGCTTCCGGCACCGCGGCGTCGTGGTCACCGGCGACCGCGTGATCTTCAACTATCGCAATCGCCTCTACGCGCTCGACCGCCGCACGGGCATGCCGATCCGCAGCTTCGGCGACAGCGGCTGGGTCGACCTCCGCGCCGGACTCGGCCGGCCGGTCGAGGGCCTCTCGGTGAGCGCGAGCACGCCCGGCGTGGTCTTCGAGGACCTCTATATCATCGGAAGCACGGTGCCCGAGGCGTTGCCGAGCGCGCCCGGCGACATCCGCGCGTACGACGTGAAGAGCGGCGCGCTGCGCTGGAGCTTCCACACCATTCCGCACCCCGGCGAGTTCGGCTACGAGACCTGGCCCGCCGACGCCTGGAAGATCTCCGGCGGCGCGAATGCGTGGAGCGGCGTCACCGTCGACATGAAGCGCGGGATGGTCTTCGCCGCCACCGGCTCCGCCTCGTACGACTTCTACGGCGCCAACCGGCTCGGCGACAATCTCTTCGCCAACACCGTGCTCGCGCTCGACGCGCGCACCGGCAAGCGCATCTGGCACTTCCAGGGACTGCGACACGACCTCTGGGACCGCGACTTCCCCGCCGCGCCATCGCTCGTGACGGTCAAGCGCGATGGCCGCGACGTCGACGCCGTCGCGCAGATCACCAAGACCGGCCATGTGTACCTGTTCGAACGCACGCGCGGCACGCCGCTCTTCCCGATCGAGGAGCGAGAGATGCCGGCCGCCGCGCTGCCGGGCGAACAGAGCGCGCGCACGCAGCCCTTCCCCGTGCTGCCGCCTCCCTTCTCGCGACAGACGCTCACGGAGGAGGACCTCACGCAGCGCACGCCCGAAGCGAACGCCGCGGCGCGCAAGACCTTCCGCGAGTTCAGCACCGCGCATCCGTTCTCCACGCCCGACCTCAAGGGCACGATCATCTTCCCCGGCGTCGACGGCGGCGGCGAATGGGGCGGCCCCGCCTTCGATCCCGGCACCGGCCTGCTCTACGTGAACTCGAACGAGATGGCCTGGCTGCTCAAGCTCGTGCCGCGCAGCGACCGCTCGCTCTACGCCGCCAACTGCGCGAG
>JAYTNC010000437.1:0-1744 GCA_043748515.1 Gemmatimonadota bacterium
GCGGTCGCCGTTGAACATCCCGCCGATCTGCGGCAGTGTGACGTGCGACTCGTCGACGACCACGAGGAAGTCGTCGGGGAAGTAGTCGAAGAGGCAGGCGGGGCGCTCGCCGGAGGTGCGGCCGGCGAGGTGACGCGAGTAGTTCTCGATGCCGGCGCAGGTCCCGATCTCGAGCATCATCTCGATGTCGAAGTTCGTGCGGGACTCGAGCCGCTGCGCCTCGAGAAGCTTGTTGGCCGCCTTGAGAGCGGCGAGCCGCTCGATGAGTTCGACGCGGATCTCCTTCACCGCGCGCTCGAGCGTCGGGCGCGTCGTGACGAAGTGCTTCGCCGGATAGACCGCCGTCCTCGGCAGGCTCGCGATCGCCTTGCCGGTGAGGGGATCGATCTTCGTGATCCGCTCGATCTCGTCGCCGAACATCTCGATCCGGACCGCCTGCTCCTCATAGGCGGGGAAGATCTCGACGGTGTCGCCGCGCACGCGGAAGGTGCTGCGCTCGAACGAGACGTCGTTGCGGCCGTACTGGATGCGCACGAGCGCCTTGAGGATGTCGTCGCGCGCGATCGTCTGTCCGACCTCGAGCGTGACCATCGACGCGCGGTAGGCGGCCGGATCGCCCAGGCCGTAGATCGCCGAGACGGTCGCGACGATGATGACGTCCGAGCGCTCCATCAACGAGGAGGTCGCGCGGAGCCGCAGCCGGTCGATGTCCTCGTTGATCGAGGCGTCCTTCTCGATGTACGTGTCCGACGAGGGGACGTACGCCTCGGGCTGATAGTAGTCGTAGTACGAGATGAAGTACTCGACCGCATTGGTCGGGAAGAATCCCTTGAGCTCGCCGTACAGCTGCGCCGCGAGCGTCTTGTTGTGCGAGAGCACGAGCGTCGGCATGCCGAGGTTCGCGATGACGTTGGCCATCGTCATCGTCTTGCCCGAGCCCGTCACGCCCAACAGCGTCTGGAACCGGTCGCCGCGCGCGAGCCCCGCCGTGAGTTCGGCGATGGCCCGCGGCTGGTCACCGGCGGGGGAGAACGGCGCCTGGAGCTGGAACACCGAGGATCAGCCGCCCATGCCCGGCAGCAGCGGCCGCTGCCACGGGATGCCGCCGAGGAGCAGGAGCATCGCCACGACCGTGAAGACGAGCAGCTTGCGATGCCGCGCCGCGTCGTCGGCGGCGTTCTTCGCCACGATGCTGCCGATCGTCGCCACCACCACCGCGATCACCATGAGCGTCGGGTGCTCGGCGATGAAGAACCGCGTCGCGGCGTCGGCCATGGTCGACTTCATGTCGCCCATCGCCTGATGCACGAGCGGGCTCACCACGAAGAGCAGGAGTCCGGTGATCAGCTGCAGGTGCAGCGTCGCCATGAAGACGACGCCGACGCGTCGCGCCGACGCGTACGGGCGGTCGCCCTTGAGTCCCTGCATCGACTTCACGATGGCGTAGAGTCCGACGATCAGGATCACCCAGCGGAGGGTGTTGTGCGTGTGCAGGAGGGCCGAATTCATGAGGCGGGAGAGGGTTGCGGGGTGCGGAGGAGGTGCACTCCTGAATCTAGTCTTCGTCCGCGCTGAGGCGTTCGCGGCGGGCGACTTCGCTGACGCCCTTCACGCGGCGGGCGGCCTTGATGATCTTCTCGAGGTGCGCTAGGTTCTCGACCTCGACGAGCGCCGAGCCGGCGACCCGGCCGTCGGTGGTCTTGAGTTCGAGTGAGCGGATGTCGGTCCCGGTGCCGCTCACGGC
>JAYTNC010000438.1:0-1884 GCA_043748515.1 Gemmatimonadota bacterium
CTCGACCGTCGCGCAGGTGGTGAAGACGCTGGAGGACTTCGGGGCGATGGACCACACCATCGTCGTGGCCGCAACCGCGTCCGATCCCGCACCCTTCCTCTATCTGGCTCCATATTCGGGCACCGCGATGGGCGAGTACTTCCGCGACAACGGCAAACACGCCCTGCTCGTCTACGACGATCTCTCGAAGCAGGCCGTCGCGTATCGCCAGCTTTCGCTCCTCCTCCGCCGCCCGCCGGGCCGCGAGGCGTATCCGGGCGACGTCTTCTATCTCCACTCACGCCTGCTCGAGCGCGCCGCCAAGCTCTCCGCCGACCCGAAGATCATCGACAACAAGACGATCTTCGCCGCCGGCGGCTCGCTGACCGCGTTGCCGATCATCGAAACGCAGGCCGGTGACGTCTCGGCGTACATCCCGACGAACGTCATCTCGATCACCGACGGCCAGATCTTCCTCGAGGCCGACCTGTTCTTCGCCGGCGTCCGGCCCGCCATCAACGTCGGCATCTCGGTGTCGCGCGTCGGCGGCGCGGCGCAGATCAAGGCGATGAAGTCGGTCGCCGGCCGTCTCCGCCTCGACCTCGCGCAATATCGTGAGCTCGAAGCGTTCTCGGCCTTCGCCAGCGACCTCGACGCCGCCACCAAGCGCCAGCTCGACCGCGGCGCCCGCACCGTGGAAGTGCTCAAGCAGGGGCAGTACCGCCCGATGCCGGTCGAACAGCAGGTCATGATCATCTTCGCCGTCAGCAATGGCTACATCGACGACGTCCCCGTCGCGAAGGTCCGCGACTGGGAAGCCGGCTTCCACGAGTACGTGAAGGCGCAGTTCCCGACGCTCGGCGACACGATCCGCAAGGAGAAGGTGGTCTCGAAGGACGCCGAGGCCGAGCTCCGGCGCGCGCTGGAGCAATACAAGAAGAGCAAGGGATGAAAGTTGAAGGCTGAAGGATGAAAGACGCGGCCGGACGGCCGCGGCCCCTTCATCCTCCATCATTCATCGGTCACCATTAGAGGACATGGCTAAAGGACGCGAACTCAAGGGTCGGATCAAGTCCGTCGAGAACACGCGCAAGATCACGCGCACGATGGAGATGGTCGCGACGTCGAAGATGAAACGGGCGCAGGACCGCGTCGTCGCGGCGCGCCCGTACGCGCGCGCGCTCGCCGACGTGATCGCGAGCCTGTACAACCCGGAACTGGCCGAGCGCTTCCCGCTCCTCCGGCAGCCGGCGAAGGAGACGCGCGCCGCGGTGATCCTGCTCACGTCGAATCGCGGCCTCGCCGGCGCGTTCAACGCGAATCTCATCAAGGAAGCGCGAGCGCTCATCGCGCGCCTCGACGCCGCGGGCACCGACGTCGAGCTGCATGTGGTCGGCAAGAAGGGCAACGGCTACTTCAAGTACATCGGGCGCGCGGTCGCGGTGAGCCGCATCGACATCACCGACCGTCCGACCGCCGGTGACGCCGCGTCGCTCGTGGATTCGCTCATGGCCCGCTTCGTCGACGGCGCGCTCGACGCGGTCTACGTGGTCGGCTCGCGCTTCAACTCCGTCCTCTCCACGCCGCCGACCGCCGATCGGGTGCTCCCGGTGCAGCCGCCGGCCGCGAAGGGCGGGCAGAAGGACTACCTGCTCTATCCCTCGGCCGAGGCGATCCTCACCGAGCTGCTCCCCTCGTACGTGCGCAATGCGGTGTATCGCGCGCTCGTCGAGACCGTCGCGGCCGAACAGTCCGCGCGCCGCACGGCGATGAAGAACGCCACCGACAACGCCGGCGAGATGCTGAACCTCCTCCGTCGCACCTACAACCGCGCCCGTCAGGCGCAGATCACGCAGGAGATCGCCGAGATCGTCGGCGGTGCCTCTGCGCTCCAGGGCTGACCAC
>JAYTNC010000439.1:0-6056 GCA_043748515.1 Gemmatimonadota bacterium
GGCTGCGAGACGGCCGCGTCGATCATCAAGCAGAGCGGACTCGACGGCTTCTACTCGCTGCCGGACCGCGTGACCAGTCGCGTCGCCGTGAGCGGACGCAGCTTCGCCGAGTTCGACCACGAGGCGTTCCAGTCGGCGCACGTGCGTGAACGCGCCGACGGGCTCCGCGAGATCGCGCTCTACCTCGAGGGCGTGCACTGCGCCTCGTGCGTCTGGCTCGTGGAGCGGATGCCGATGGCGGTGCCGGGCGCGATCCAGGCCGAGCTCGACGTGACGCGCGCGCTCGCGCGGCTCACGTGGGACCCGCGCGTGACCGCGCTCAGCACGCTCGCGCGCACGCTCGACCAGCTCGGCTACCGTCCGCATCCGTACCGCGGCCGCCGCGCCGACGAAGCGCGCCGCGCCGAGGAGCGTGCGATGCTCACGCGGATCGGCGTGGCGGGCGCGATCGCGATGAACGTGATGGCGATCTCGCTCGCGCTCTACAGCGGGCTCTTCGGCGGCATGGAAGCGGAGTTCGAGCGCTACTTCCGGTGGATCAGCCTCGTGCTCGTGATCCCCGCGGTGCTCTGGCCCGGGCGGATCTTCTTCACGAGCGCGTGGCAGGCGCTGAAGGCGGGCGGTCTGCACATGGACGTCCCGATCGCCCTCGCGCTCGGCGCCGGCGTGGTGCAGGGCACGATCAACACCGTGCGCGACTCGGGGCCGATCTACTTCGACGCGGTCTCCACGCTCATCCTGTTGCTGCTCGTCGGGCGTTACCTGCAGCATCGCGCGCAGCGCACGGCCGCCGATGCCGCCGCGCTGCTCGGCGCGCTCGCGCCGGCGACCGCGCGCGTGATCGATCCCGTCACCGGCGCGGTGAGCGAGATCCCCACCGAGGGGGTCGTGCCCGGCATGGAACTCGAGGTGCGCGCGGGCGACACGCTCGCCGCGGACGGCGTGGTGGTGCGCGGCGATTCGGCACTCGACCTCGCGCTGCTCACGGGCGAGTCGCGGCCGGTCACCGTGCACGCGGGTGACGCGGTCTTCGCGGGCACCGTGAACCTCAGCGCCGCGCTGCGCGTGCGTGTCGAGCAGGCGGGCGCCGACAGCCGGCTCGGCCGCCTGTTGCGCGACGTGGAGCAGGGCGCGCGCGAGCGGGCGCCGGTCGTGCTCTTCGCCGACCGCATGGCCGGCTGGTTCATCGCGGTGGTGCTCGCGCTCGCCGCGACGACGGCTGCGCTCTGGTGGTCGCGCGACAGCGCTGCGGCGATCGACAATGCGATCGCGCTGCTGGTGGTGACCTGTCCCTGTGCGCTCGCGATGGCCACACCGCTCGCCTTCACGGTGGCGATCGGTCGTGCGGCGTCGCGCGGGATCCTCATCAAGGGCGGCCATGCGCTCGAGTCGCTCACGGGGAAGGGCACGCTGTTCGTGGACAAGACGGGTACGCTCACCGAAGGCCGGCTCGCGCTCGAGGTGTGGGAGGGCGACGACGCTGTGCGGGCGCTCGTGTTGGCGGCCGAGCGGCACTCGCGGCACCCGGTGGCGGCGGCGTTCGTAGCGGCTTGGGACGGCATGGCCACGGCCGATGCGCTCGACGCGGACGACGCGGACGACGCGGACGACGCGCACGACGCGCACGACGCGCACGAAGTGCGCGAGACGCTCGGCGCGGGCGTGGAAGCGCGGGTCCGTGGACATGTGGTCCGCGTCGGCAAGCCGTCGTGGGTGATGGGGCGCGAGGTCACCGACGACTCGACGCGCACGACGGTGTTGGTCGAGGTGGACGGGGCGGTCGTCGCGCGCGCGGGCTTCGGCGATCCGTTGCGCCCTGAGGCGCGGGAGGCGGTGGCCGCGTTGCGCGACGCCGGCTGGCAGGTGCGCATCCTGAGCGGTGATGCGACGCCGGTGGTCGATCACGTGGCGGCCGCTCTCGGTCTCGATCCGAGCGAGTGCGAGGGCGGCGCGACCCCCGAGCGGAAGCGCGAGGCCGTGCTCGCGGCGCGCGCGCACGGTCCGGTGGTGATGGTCGGCGACGGCGTGAACGACGCGGCGGCGATCTCGTCGGCGACGGTGGGGATCGCGGTGCGCGGCGGTGCCGAGGCGTCGATGGCGGCGGCCGACGTGTACCTGGCGCAGGGCGGGATCGCCGCGCTCCGCGACCTGCTGGACGGCGCGCATCGCACCACCCACATCATCCGCCGCAACATGGCGATCGCGCTCGGCTACAACGCGATCGCGGTGACGCTGGCGATGCTGGGCTTGCTCGATCCGATCGTCGCGGCGATCCTCATGCCGGTGAGCTCGGTGACCGCCATCGTCGGCGCGTGGCGCAGCCGGACCTTCTCGAGGAGCGCGACGTGAGCGTGTTGTACGTGCTGATCCCGGTGGCGCTCGTGATGGTGGTGGCGTTCGTCTGGGCGTACGCCTGGTCGAGCAGGAGCGGGCAGTTCGACGACCTGACTACGCCGGCGATGCGGATCCTGCATGAGGATCCAGTCCGCTCCTCACTCCCTGAGGACGAGACCTGACCAGGCGAAGTTGTCCGGCACCTGCGCACACTACAGTCTGCCCAGGGTCACGGCGGCCGCTCGAATATCGAGTTCGAGGGTTCGTAGTCTGGCGATCACGTCCTCGAACGGTGGCGGCGGCTGAAAGAACATCTCGCGCATTCGCGAGTAGTCGATCCTCAGCGCATCCAGCGTTTCCTGTGATGGTATCAGGCGCACGTCTCCGATCGCTGCATCCTCGTATCTCGCCCAAGGCGTTCGGAAATACGACGCCTTGTGCAGCGCCACGGCTCTGAGCAACTCGACGTTCTCAAGCGCCCTCTCTCCGAGTTCGTGATCAGCGAGTGCAGCCAGGTCCGAGTAGTGCCGTGAGAGCCTCCCGGCTGAGGACTTCCGTTCTTTCCGATGCGCCTCGTGGTGCAGGATCGTTGCCTTCTCCCAGAATGTGCGCTCTCCGTCCAAGACTCTGACCCGGTGAGACGTGGCGCTCAGAGTGGTCGGCACCACCACCCGCGCGTATGGCGTGATCGTCGTGACGTGCGCTGGCCAGGGCTCATTCTTGAGGCCGAACTCCAGTCGGATCGATGGGCGAACGTAGCCGCCGATTCCGTACTCTCCGGATTCAAGGGATGCCGGATATGAGAGCAGCAATGTGCTTTTGTCAGTGGCGTCCGATTCCAGCGTCCAGGCCACTCTGCTGTCGGACCCATCCAAGTCCGCAGCAATCGATGCAGCCAGTTTGGTCCGGATCTCCGTTTCAACGTAGTTCGAACAGGCCATGACCATCTTGTCCAAGCGGTGCCGTGCCTGCGTACTCGATATCCCCGCCGTCAAATCGTCGACTGCTTCTATTCCGACCACCGTTCGTGGAATCGTCAGGTCGATGTCCTCAGAGAATCTGTCGATGGCCGCGTAGACTTTTGACAACGACGTGCCGCCCTTGAATACGAGCCCAGGGACGATCTCGTCAGTGTCATGGGCGCCGAAGAGCTTTCCGATCGTCCAGCACACCCAATAGTCCTTCTCGACCATGACCGCGTCCGCCGGCCCCTCTCGATGGCTGGCCGCACGACGAAAGAGTTCGCGGCGGTCTTCGCTGCTCAAATGGGCCAGTTCAGTCATCCGACCCACCATTGGTGATTACTGTCGGCCTCCCCGCGCTGTCCGGTACGCGCATGGCTCTCTCGTGCTTTCCTATGATCCGCTGGAGCCACACTGGCGCCGCCTTGCTCAGTTGAAGCAGCTCGACGCGTTCTTCCGCGGAGAGTCCGGAGAGCACGCGCTTCACTTCCTCTCCGGACTCTCGACCGGGTCCGAGGTGCCTGATCCCCTGCAGGGCGATCCCCGCACGTCGTCCGGCGCCGATCATTCGTTTCTGAACAGTTCGACGAAGCTCGACGGATTGCCCGCCGAAGTTGCGTCTTCTCGATGTCCCTTGGGTCAAGAAGGTCGCTCTGGCGGGAACCTGTGTGCTCAGGCCAAGCGCATTCGCCGCACGCGCTCCGGATACTTGTATTTGTACTCCCTCGCGTCGGGCCAAGGCGTTGGCGATCGCCTCGACGGACGGCGTCAACGCCCCGAGATGTTTGCTGGTCTTCGGGTAGTCGTACACGCCTCGACCGAGTCGCCGAATTACCCCCTCACGTGCGAGCCTGCTCAGGGCTTGGGCAACTGCCCCTTGAGTACCGGCCGAAGCGAAGTCAGCCGCGGTGAAGACATACCCTCGCCCTCTTCGACGGAGTATGGAAATGATATAACTCTTTGCAGTAGAATGATTTACTCTGCTTTTCATGTCAGGAAATATGTCATTATTCATGACAGAATGCCAGTCAGAGATCTTCTCCGGATGATCCGGTCGGTGCACCGCCCGCCGCCCGCAGCGCATTCAGGATCACTGCCACGTCGATCGCCTCCTGGATCAGCGCCCCCGCCGTCGGCGGAATGAAGCCGAGCGCGGCGACGACCATCGCCGTGCCGCTGAGCACGAGACCGGCGACGATGCTCTGCCTCGCGATCCTCACCGCGCGCTGACCGATCCGCACCGCGTCCTCGACGCGCGTGATGTCGTCGGCGAGGAGCACCACGCCCGCCGCCTCCGCCGAGATGCCGCCGCCATGGGCCGCGAGCGCGACGCCGACCGTGGCGGCCGAGAGCGCCGGCGCGTCGTTCGTACCGTCGCCGACCATGAGGACGCGGCGGCCCTCGGCCTCGAGCCGCTTGACCGCTTCGACCTTTCCATCGGGAAGCAGGTCCCCGTGCGCTTCGGTGATGCCGAGCGCCGCGGCCACGGGCCCCACGTTCTCGGCGTGGTCGCCGGAGAGCAGGACGATGCGCGTGAGGCCGAGCGCGCCGAGCCGACGGATGAACGGCGGGAGGTCGTCGCGCATGCGATCGGCGAAGGTGATCACGCCCGCACCGCCGGGATCGATCGCGATGTAGGCGCGCAGGCCGCTGCCCTCGGCCGACTGGTGCGCGTCGAGGAGGGCGGCGGCCTGCGGATGCAGTTCACCGACGAGCGCGCGATTGCCGACCGTCACGCGATGCCCGTCGACCAGGCCCGTCACGCCGCGGCCCGCGTGTTCGACCACCTCGGTGGCGGAGGCGATGGTGAGTCCACGCTCGACGGCTTCGTCCACCACCGACCGCGCGAGCAGGTGCCCGCTTCCCATCTCGATCGCCGCGGCGTCCTGCAGCAACGCGTCGGCCGTGGCGCCGCCGAGCGCTTCGACCGACTCGACCGAGGGGCGTCCGTGGGTGAGCGTGCCGGTCTTGTCGAAGACGACCGTATCGACCTGCGCGAGAAGCTCGAGTGCGGTGCCGTTGCGCACGATCACCTGACGCCGCGCGGCGCGGTTGATCCCGCCGATGATCGCGACCGGCGTCGCGAGCAGCAGCGGGCAGGGCGTCGCGACCACGAGCACGGCGAGCACGCGGGACGCGTCGCCGGAGATGAACCACGCGATCGCGCAGGCGACGAGGGTGATCGGCGTGAACCAGACGGCGAAGCGGTCGGCCATGCGTTGGATCGGCGACTTCTCCGCCTGCGCGGTGCGCACGAGCTCGACGATCCGGGCGTAGAGCGATTCGCTCGCGAGCGCGGTCGCGCGCACGACGAGCGGCGAGGCGGAGTTCACGACGCCCGAGCGCACCTGCGCGCCGGGGGCGACGCGTTCGGGCAGCGGTTCTCCCGTGACGCGCGAGGTGTCGATCGAACTCGACCCTTCGACCACGACGCCGTCGCAGGGGATCATCTCGCCGGGGCGGATGAGGATGCGGTCGCCGATCGCGATCAGGTCGGCGGCGACGTCGTCGACGCCATCGGAGGCCGCGCCGCCGTTGCGGAGCTTGTGCGCGATGCGCGGCGCGGCGGCCTCGAGCTCGCGCACGGCATCGGACGCGCGTCCCTCGGCGTAGCGCTCGAGCAGTTCGCCGCCGGTCTGCATGAGGACGATCACGAGGCCCGCGAAGGGCTCGCGCAGCACGACCGCGGTGACGATCGCGAGCATCGCGACGACGTCGGCGGCGAAGTGGCCGCGCAGGATGCCGCGCACGGTGCGCACG
>JAYTNC010000440.1:0-3734 GCA_043748515.1 Gemmatimonadota bacterium
CCGCGGCATGGAGCTGCACGCCTGGTTCAATCCGTATCGCGCGCGGCATCCCTCGGCGAAAGGGCCGCTCTCGCAGCGGCACATCGCGCGGCGAATGCCTGCGCTCGTGAAGACGTACGGCACGCATCTCTGGATGGATCCGGGCGAAGCGGCGGTGCGCGAACAGACCGTGCGCGTGGTGCTCGACGTGGTGCAGCGGTACGACGTCGACGGCGTGCATCTCGACGACTACTTCTATCCGTACAAGGAGCGCGCGCCCGGCGGCGGCACGCTGGAGTTCCCCGACTCGGGGAGTTATGCGCGCTACGTGGCGGGTGGCGGCCTGCTCGCGCGCGATGACTGGCGGCGCGACAACGTCGACCGGCTCGTGGAAGAACTCTACCGCCGCATCCACGAGACGAAGCCGTGGGTGAAGTTCGGCGTGAGTCCGTTCGGCATCTGGCGGCCGGGCTTCCCCGAGCAGGTGCGCGGGTTCGACGCGTACACCGAGCTCTACGCCGACGCGCGGAAGTGGCTCAACGAAGGATGGGTCGACTACTTCGCGCCGCAGCTCTACTGGCCGATCGCGCAGCAGGCGCAGGCGTATCCGGTGCTGCTGCGCTGGTGGGCGGAGCAGAATCTGTTCGGGCGGCATATCTGGCCGGGCAACTATTCGAGCCGCGTCGGCGAGCGTTCGCGCGCGCCGTGGCTCACGAGCGAGATCGTCTCGCAGGTCGCGGCGACGCGCGCCGAGGCGGGGGCGAGCGGCAACATCCACTTCTCGGCGAAGGTGTTCCTGCAGGACCGCGACTCGATCGCGACGCGGATGGCGCGGCAGTCGTACGGCAGCACGGCGCTCGTGCCGTCGTCGCCGTGGCTCGCGGTGGAAGGCCAGGGGGAGCCGAGCGTGGAGCTGCGCCGTGATGTGCGGGGCGCACTGACGGCACGCGTTGCGCCGGCCGGGCGCGAGCTGCCGCGCTGGTGGCTCGTGCAGGTGCGCGTGGCGAGCGGCGCGTGGAGCAGCCGGCTCGTGCGCGGACAGGTGCGTGACGTGCCGATCGCGGCGGCGGCGGACCGCGTCGCGGTGCGCGCCGTGGACCGTGCGGCGATCGAAGGGCCGATGCATGTGGTGCGGCTCCGGCCCTGAGCCGCGATACTTCCGTTGTCCCTTCCACCGAAGGCCCCATGATCAGTTCCCTCCGTCGCGCCGCGCTCGCGGTCACCGCTCTCTCGGCTCTCGCGCTCGCTTCACCGCTCGCGACTCCGCACGCCTCGGCGCTCGCCGCGCAGTCGCCCGAGGCGATCCCCGCGAGGTACCGCGAGATCGCACGGGCGATCATCGCCGCGGCCGAGGCCGACTCGACCGGCGCGTGGGAGCGAATCGCCGAACTCTCCGACCGCTTCGGGCACCGACTGTCGGGCTCCGCGGCGCTGGAGCAGGCGATCAGCTGGACCGCCGCGACGATGAGCGCCGACGGGCTGCAGAACGTGCGCCGCGAACGCGTGATGGTGCCGCACTGGGTGCGCGGCGCCGAGTCGCTCGAGCTGGTGGCGCCGCGCCGGATGTCGCTCCCGATGCTCGGCCTTGGCGGCAGCATCGCCACGCCGCGGGAGGGCATCACCGCCGAGGTGATGGTGGTGGCGAGCTTCGAGGAGCTCACGCAGCGCGCCGCCGAGGCGAAGGGAAAGATCGTGCTGTACGACGCGGAGTGGCGCGACTACGGCTACAACGGCGCCTTCCGCCGTCAGGGCGCGATCGCCGCAGCGAAGGCCGGTGCGGTGGCCTCACTCGCGCGCAGTGCGGGACCGTACGGCATGCGCACGCCGCACACGGGGAACATGGCGTACGACTCCACCGTGAAGAAGATCCCGCATGCGAGCGTGACGGCCGAGGACGCGATGATGATGCGTCGCATGATCAAGCGCGGCGACAAGGTGCGCGTGACGCTGCGGATGAGCGCGCGGATGCTCCCCGACGCCGAGAGCCACAACGTCATGGGCGAGCTACGCGGCCGCGAGAAGCCGGAGGAGATCGTGGTGATGGGCGGCCACATCGACTCGTGGGACGTCGGGTCGGGCGCGATGGACGACGGCGGCGGCGTCGTGGTCGCGTGGGAGGCGGTGCGCCTGCTCCAGCGGCTCGGACTCGTTCCGCGTCGCACGATCCGCGTGGTCGGGTGGACCAACGAGGAGAACGGCGGTCGCGGTGGCGCGGCGTATCGCGACATGCATCAGCAGGAGAAGCATCAGTTGGCGATCGAATCCGACGGCGGCGTCTTCTCGCCGACGGGCTTCGGCTTCACCGGCTCACCGGCCGCGCGCGCGATCATCGAGGCGATCGGCGGTCTGCTCGCGCCGATCGGCGCGGGGAGGATCGAGGCGTCGGGTGGTGGCGCCGACATCGGTCCGATCATGTCGACCGGCGTGCCGGGGATGGGACTGAACGTCGACGGCACGCGCTACTTCTGGTACCATCACACCGACGCCGACACGCCCGACAAGCTCGACCCCGCCGACGTGCGGCGCGTGGTGGCGGCGATGGCGGTGATGGCGTTCATCGCGGCGGACATCGAGCAGGCGCTGCCGCGGTAACGGTCGCACCTTGGCGGCGCACTACCGCTTGAGCATCGCCGTGCGCGGCATGCGCGTCGTGTCGCCGACGAACGCGTACTGGATGTTGGTGCCGTACGTCTTGATGATCTTCCGGATCTCGGGAAAGCGGACCTTCGCCATCACGTCGGCGCGCGTTCCTGCCGCGCGGTAGTCGCCCTGGTAGAGCTGCGCCCGTGCGAGCATGTCGGCATGGCTGTCCGCCGTCTCCATGCCGAAGAGATAGCTTGTCCGGAACCCTTCGGCCGCGCGGCGCAGGGCGCCACCGGAGATCCGGACGTCGTCCTCGTAGGCGTCGAAGATGTAATTCACGAGCTTGACGACGGTGTCGGGGCGCGTGGTGCTGACGAAGATCGCGGCCCCAGACACGCCGCGCTCCATCGTCGGGACGTTGGCGGCGTACGACAGTCCCTCGCGTTCCCGGATCACCGACGACACGAGCTCATTGAGGATCATCATCGCGTACTCGAACGCCGGATACTCGGGACTCGAGATCTGCGGGCCGTGGATGTAGCCGACGATGTAGTTGGTGGCGCTCGGGCGGTGGGCCGCCGCGATCGCCGGGGCCGTGGCGCGGATCGGCGGCGGCATGGTCCACTTGTAGTCACCCGTCGGCAGCGTGCCGATGGACTGCGTGACGAGCCGGTCCAGCTTCTCCTTGGGGATGTCGCCCACCACGACGAGGAGCATGCGTGACTTCACGAACTGCGATGCGGCGTATCGGCGCAGATCGCTCTCAGTGAGCGCGGTGAGCGACGCCTCGTTCCCGCTCGGGTCCACCGCATACGGATGCCCCGCGTACGCGAGGCTCTCGGCGAGCACCATCGCCTGCACGTCGGGCGAACTCCGCTGGCGTCGCACCGCCGCGAGCATCTTCTTGCGCACGAGCCCGACCGCCACGCTGTCGAGTGCGGGGCGCAGGAGACGGCTCGTGAATACGGCCCACGTGGAGTCGAAGTCCTCTCGCACGCCGGACATGGCGTACGTCGTCCAATCGGATCCGGTCGACACGTCGATGGAGCTTCCGGTGCGCGCCGTCGCGCGCCGCGTCTCCGCACCCGGATAGTCCACCGTCCCGTACTCCGATGCGAGGAGCAGGAGCGGCTCGATGCCCGCGTTGGCCGGCGTGA
The DNA here is from genome assembly GCA_043748515.1 of Gemmatimonadota bacterium. Lineage (GTDB taxonomy): Bacteria > Gemmatimonadota > Gemmatimonadetes > Gemmatimonadales > Gemmatimonadaceae > Pseudogemmatithrix. The sequence continues at coordinate 3,720 of JAYTNC010000440.1, forward strand.
TCTGCCGGGAGCCGC
>JAYTNC010000441.1:0-2408 GCA_043748515.1 Gemmatimonadota bacterium
CTCGACCGGGCGCGGTTCAAGGGCGTGATCTTCGGTCACGCCGGCGACGCGCATGCGCACGTGAACGCGCTGGTGGACACGAGCGAGCCCGACTGGCGCGCGCGCTGCGAGCAGCTGCTCGACGAGGTGACGGCCGAGGTGGCGCGGCTGGGCGGGACGCTCGCGGGGGAGCACGGGGACGGGCGGTTGCGGACGCCGCTGATGGCGCGGACCTGGTCGCCACAGGCGATCGCGCTGTTCGCGGCGACGAAGGCGGCGTTCGATCCGGCGGGGGTATTCAATCCCGGGGTGAAGGTGCCGGTGGCGGGGGCGCGGCCGCTCGGCGACATCAAGTACGATCCGGCGCTCTCACCGTTGCCGGAGGCCGCTCGGGCAGCGCTCGATATGGTGGTGCGGGAGAAGGCGTGGGCGCGGCATCGCCTCGACCTGCTGGGGACGAAGGCTGAAGGATGAAGGCTGGAAGACGGCCTCCTCGACGACGGGCGCGCGGACCAAGCGCGAGCTAATTCGATTCGCAGTATCTTTCCGCCTTCATCCTTCAGCGTTCATCTACAGTCCATGCCGCATTTCTATACCGAGCCCAACGTCAGCGTCCTCGCCCGCCCCAACTTCGTCGAGCCCGCGCACCTGCCCGTGCATTGGATGGGCGACAGTACCGACGGTGAGCGGCTCGCGGAGTTCGCGGGGCGGCTCTGCTACATGAGCCAGAAGAATCCCGCGAATCGAACGACGCGGGATTACCTCGAGAACATCAAGAAGCAGGGGCACGGCTCGGTGCTCGAGCATGCGAACTACTCGCTGCTGCTCGAGGGCGTGAGCCGGTCGCTGACGCATGAGCTCGTGCGGCATCGTGCAGGGTTCGCATACTGCCTCGACGGCGACACCCTGATCTACAGCGAACACCTTTCCTCGGGACGACGCGACGGCGCCAAGAAGCGGAAGCTCAGCGACCTGTTCGCCATGACACTGACGCCGCATGGCCGCTCGCGACTGAAGCTCCTGCGCCTTCGGTGCCTCGACGAAGCGACCGGGACGTTCACCACGGGCAAGGTGAAGGCGATCGTCCGGTCCGGCATGAAGCACGTATTCCGAGTGACGCTCGAGGACGGGAAGACGATCACCAGCACCAAGGATCACCGCTTCCTGACGCCGAGCGGTTGGCAGCGGCTTGAAGACGCGCTCGGCGGCCTGTCGGTGAGCGCCGGTGGCCTTGCGACCGCGGGACGACTTGGCGGCGAGCTCCTCGTCAACGGCGAGTTGGCGTACCGCGACCGTGGCTGGCTCGAGGAGCAGTATGTGGCCAGAGGGTTCACGCAGGAGAGCATCGCGCAGATGGCCGGGGTGTCGCCGCACACCGTTCGGTCCTGGGTGCGGAAGCATGGCCTGCAGAAGCCGCTCGGCTCGTGGGGACGCGGACTTCGGCCTTGGAATGCCGGTGTCCGCTACACCGCCGGCTGGAATCATTCGCCGGAGACGCGCGCGGCGCTCAGCGCGGCGAAGCGTGGCGCGGCCAATCCGCAGTGGAAGGGTGGGATCTCTCCCGTGGGTCAGCAGCTTCGGGTGGGAGTCGAAGCGGTGCGGGCCGAGGTCGTCGCCCGGGACGCGCACTCTTGCCGGCTCTGCGGCGAGGTGGGCGGACATCTCACGCTTCATCATGTGCTGCCGATCTGGTCGCGGCCCGACCTGGCGCTCGACGCCTCGAACCTCGCGACGGTCTGCCGCAGCTGTCACACGCAGAAGCTGAACGGGCATGAGCTCGAGTTCGTGGAGCAGTTCGGCCGGTCGTTGACGGAGATTCCCGTCAGCGCGCGCGCGCCGAAGGGCGGTGGGCGCCTGCTGGTGCCGCGCCGCCGCAAGATCGTCTCGGTGGAGTATGTGGGGGTTCGCGAGACCTACGACATCGAGATGGACGGTGCGAATCACAACTTCGTCGCCAACGGCATCGTCACGCACAACTCACAGCTCTCGCAGCGCTATGTGGACGAGAGCGACGCGGCGTTCGTCATCCCGCCGGCGATCATCGGTGACGAGGCGTTGACGACCGCCTGGCAGGCCCAGATCGAATCGGCGCAGGCGACCTACGTGGCGCTCGTCGAGAAGCTGATGGACCGCTACAAGTGGGTCGACGACAAGATCCACCGCCGGAAGATGGCGCGCGAAGCCGCGCGCGGCGTGCTGCCCAACTCGACCGAGACGAAGATCGTCGTGACCGCGAATGCGCGCGGCTGGCGCACGATGCTCGAGCTGCGGTCGAGCGAGGGGGCCGAGTTCGAGATCCGGCGCATGGCGTGCATGGTGCTGCGCGTGATGCAGCAGGAAGCGCCGGCGTTCTTCTCGGACTTCGAGATCTACATGGCGCCCGACCGCGCGGAGGCGGCGCGGATCGCATTCCATAAGGTGTGAGCCGC
>JAYTNC010000442.1:0-12894 GCA_043748515.1 Gemmatimonadota bacterium
CGTACGACGCGCACGATCCGCGTGCGATCGTCGACTCCTTCGCGCAGCGCATCACCCCACGAACGAAGGTGCTGATGTTCTCGCACGTGCTCACGTCGAGTGGCCTGCGGATGCAGGGCATCCCGCGCCTTCGCGTGGTGAGCGCGCCGCCGGTCCCGCGGGCGTCGCCGCTCGTGACCTATGCGCTGCCCAACGGGATCACCGGCGGGCAGATGCAGCAGCGCCTGCTCACGAAGCATCAGGTGATAGTGAAGACCGTGCCCGCGAACTTCATGGACGGCAACCGGATCTCGACGCATCTCTTCAACACCGAACAGGATGTGGAGCGGCTGCTCCACTCGCTGCAGGCGGAGCTCTCCTCATGACCGGTTCGCCCTCGCTGCCGAGTTACCCGTACCCGCATTGATACTTCCTCGCCGCGCTCGCGGCGATCGTCGCGGGATTCTGGCCGTCGTTCTTCGTCCCGCTCGGCGCGGGCGACTTCGCTCACTCGCTGCACGGCGTCACCGCGACACTGTGGATCGTCGTGCTCGCCACGCAATCGTGGCTCGTGTCCCGCGGGCTCGTGCGCTGGCACCGGCGCGTCGCGTTGGGCGCGCTGGTGCTGCTGCCGGTGATGATCCTGAGCGCGCTCCGAATGGTCGCGGTCATGTTCGCCAATCCGCAGATGCCGCCCTTCCTGCCACCGCTGCTCGCGTTCATCGACCTGCCGTCGGTCGCCTTCCTGATCGTCCTGGTGACGCTCGCGTTGCGGAACGCGCGCGTGTTCGCTCCGCAGGTGGACTTCATGATGGCGTTGCACGGCAGTCTCGTCACCGTCGAACTGATCCTCGTGGCGCTGATCGTCTCGGACCGGCGCGCAGGGGAGCGGCGACTCGCGTACCCGCTCTCGCTCGCGTTCTTCATTGTTTTGCACGCGCTCATGCTGCCGGTGTCGGGCAGCAGCGGTTGGGCGGCACTCATGCGCTGGTACGTCGCACTTCCATCTTCTGGCATGAATCGATGGATACGCACATTGTGATAGTACGCTTGCCGCTGAGGGTGCGGTACTGGTTTACCTTGCTGCCTGAGCAACGGGCACGAGCCCGATTCGCCAACTGCGGGCCCATCTCGTTGTGGAGCATTTTTGATCAATCGCGCGTGCAGCACTCCCATCGCATTTCCCCGTATCGCGCTCACCGCGCTCCTCGCCACCTTCGTCATCGGCTGTGCCTCCGACGGCCCCGCGGGAACCGATCCCGTCACGCAGGCGCCCACGCCGGCAGCGCTGCAGGTCGGCGCCGACACGGCCCGGCCGAGTGAACTGATCACGCTGCGCCCGATCGCGCGCGTCGGCGCACTCCCCGACACGATCAAGGGGCGGCTCGGCGCCACCGAGTTCCGCGCGATCCGCATTGACGACAGCACGCTCGTCGGTCTCGTGCCCGCCATCGCCGCCGGCACGTATCAGGCGCGATTCGTGATCGGCACCCAGGCGCATACGGACTCCGTCGTCATTCTGCCGGCCGTCGTCATCGCCGATCCGACCGCGACGGTGGAGGCGCTCTTCACGCGGGTGTTCGCGCAGTTCCAAGCGATCGAGGCCGGCATTCCGGCGGTCGCGGCGAGTGGCGGTGACACCACCGTGACCCGGAACCTCGTCATCGGCGGCCGCGCGGCGCTCACGCAGGCGCGCAACGACTTCCTCGCGCTCACGACCGAAGGGCGCGCACAGGCCGCGCCGATCATCGCGTCGCAGTTCGCGTCCCTCGGGATCGCCGCCTCAGGCTACGGCGGCGCCTCGATGCTGGCGGCCCCCGCGATCGACGCCTCGATCACGATCTGCCAGCTCGCCCTCTCGTTCGAGCAGTGCGCCAAGGCCAGCGAGACGCGCGATGCGATCATCGCGGGTGCGCGCCTCCTGACGACGTGCGTCGCGAAGACCGCGAGCGCCAGCGCCGTCGGCGGGATCCTCGGTGGAGTCACCGGCGGCGCCATTAGCGCGTGGTGGACTGCCGGAGTCGCCACCGCCCCGGGTGTCATCGCCGGCATCAAGTTCGGCGTGTCCGTCGGTGCGGTCGTCGGCCTCACCAGCTGCATCGGCGACGTCTGGACCAAGCTCGACGACGTGACGCAGGCGACGGTCAAGCCGGTGCTCAGCGAGGTCGACGACCTGGTTCCCGACCTGCGCGCGCCGCGCGACGGCGCCTCGCTGAACGCCTTGCCTGCCAACGCCTTCACCGCGGGCACTCCCCGCCGTGTGGACGTCTACGCCGAGTTCCGCTCGCTCTCCGCGCAGGACGCGTCGGGCCCGCCGTTCCTCGTCGCGATGGTGACGCAGTTCAACTCGCTGGCGGCCTCGTGGAACCGCGTGCGCGCGGATTATCCGATCCTGCGACTCTCGCTGCTGCAGCTCCCGGCCGCGCCGGTCACCGTGGTGCGCAAGAAGGTGCCGGCGGCGTATCTCACCGTCACCACGATCACCCCCACCCCGATCACCGCCACGGCGCAGGGCAGCGACACCACCTGGAACGTGACGTTCCTGAATCCGAATCAGGGCGACGACCGCGTCATCAACTACTCGGTCGCGTTCACGTATCCGAACCTCCCGGTGCAGACGCGCCCGCTGACGGCGACGCTGCGCCCGGCCCGATACGCGGTCGCGCAACTGCTCGTCGCACCGCAGCTCGACACGATCTACGTGAGCGCGTCGACCACGCTCAAGTGGTTCGCTCGCGACTCGACCGGCGATTCGCTCACCGTGGGAGAGATCGCCGGTCGCACCCCGACCTGGACCTCGCAGTCGCCCGATCTCGCGACCGTGGGCTCGTCCTCCGGTACGGTCAGGGGAACGGCGATGGGTTCCGCGACCATCCGCGGCGTGATGGGCACCGGCGAAGCGACCGCGACGGTCCTCGTCTGGTTCAACTACACCGGCTCGTATACGCTGCTCACACTGAACGGCATCACGCTTCCCGGCACGACGTTCGACGACAGCCTGTACACGATCGAGACGACGGGGGGCGGCCTCTCGATCAGCGCCGACAGCACCTTCACGTACAGCATCAGCGCGCTGGGCAAGAACAAGCGCAATACCGAGACGTTCAATGAAGGCGGCTCGGGCAGAGGCACCTACACCGTGGGCGCCAACGGCACCGCGCTCGTCTTCACGACCATCGAGACCGCCGGCACCCCGGTCTCGTTCGGCACCGGATTCATCCAGAACGGCATCATGACCGCGAGCGTGAGCACGCCGGATGGTGCCGGAAGCGTGACGTTGCGAAAGAACTGACGCTCCACCGGGGGTGACGCGGCACCGGTCACCCCCGCACCGCACGACCACCGCCATCCGCCCGGGACGCACGGGCGCGATGGCGGTTCGTACGTCCGGCGCTCACATTCAGGCGATGATCGGCCGACTCGCCCTCACTCTCTTGATCGCTCTCGCGCTCGGCGCGCCCGCGCCCGCGCGCGCCCAGCGCATCACCGGCGTCGTGGTCGACTCTACCGGCCGCATCGTCGCCGACGCCGACGTGCTCGTCGGCAACGGCACGCTGCGCGACCGCTCGGACTCCACCGGCCGCTTCTCGATCGCGCGCGTCCCGGTGGGTGACCAACGCCTCAAGGTCCGACGGATCGGCTATCGGCCGTTCGAGCTCAACGTGCGCGTATTCGAGGACTCGGTCCACACCGTGCGCCTCGTGCTCAAGCGGATGCCGCAGATCCTCGGCTCGGTGCGCGTGGTGGACGTGAACACCTGCGCGACCAACACGCTCGCCGGCTTCGAATGTCGGCGGCGCGGCGGCGTGGGCGTGTTCCGTGACGCGGGCGAGTTGCGCGCGATGCGTCCGACCGCGTGGGCGGACATGCTCGACGGCATCCCGACGCTCCGGCGCGTGCCGATGTCGACGCCCGACGGTCTCGACTGGCGGGTGGGCGCCCCGCCGAGCGACTGCGTGGTGCAGATCTACAACGGCGAGGATCCGGAGTTCAACGGCCACGTGCTGCGGGTACCGGCGGACCATCTGGTCCCGCAGGACGTCGTGGCGATCGAGTACTACCGGTACTACGAGGACATCCCGAAGGCGCTGCAGCGGCTCGCCTGGCCCAAGGTCAACATGGACAGCATCCAAGTCCCCGCCATCTCGCCCTGCTCGATGCTCGTCTACTGGCTGCGCATCGCCGAGAAGCCGCGTCGGCGATAGCGCATGCCCTGCCGCGACCGCGACCGCGACCGCGACCGCGACCGCGGAACTCAGGGCGCCATCGTCCCGGTCATCATGATGTGCGCCTTGAGCGTCCCCGGGAACATGAGCCAGGGGCCATCGGCGCGTGGACGAGCCGTGATGCCGGTGCTCTCGGGCGTCGCGTTCGGCACGTAGACCACCGCGAGGAGCCCGCCTTCCTTGACCTTGTTCGTGGCGGGATCGAAGTCCTCCTTCTTGGCCGTGATGGTGTAGAGCGAGCCCATCGCCGGCATCGGCAGCTTGTTCTCGCGCACTTCCCTGAAGCGCACGCTGTCGACCTGCGGTCCGGTCACGCCGTTCGCGCGCAACTCGCGGCCGCGGGCCATGAAGGGCTCGAGTCCCTTGTGATAGCAGGCCACGTGGAAGTCGGGGCGCGTGACGTAGAGCGCGAGGCAATGCATGCCGTTGGTCCCCTCGCGCAGCACGACGAGCTTCCCTGCCTCGCGGTAGCCCATGACGGTCGCACCGGCGCGCATGTCGGCCGGCAGCGGGAGCACGGCGGCGGCGACCTGCTGTGCTGCGGGCGGGATGACCGCCGCGGGCGCGGGCGGAGTGCTGCCTTGGGCGGCGACGGTGGCGGCGAGGAACGGCAGGAGGAGCAGAGCGCGCATGACGGGTCCGGTGTGAGGTGCGGGGAGTATCGCACCCGGGGCGATTCGCGTCCAGCCTGGTCGGCGTCCCTCCCGGATCAGCTCCGCTGCAGCGCCGCGCGCTTGAGCACCGCCCGCACCCGCGAGACGAACCGCTCCGGCTGCAGCGGCTTGCGCACATAGTCGTCGGCCCCGGCGTCCATCATCCGCACCTCGGTCTCGTCGTCGGTCGCGCCGGTGAGCACCAGCACGGGGAGCGTCGCGGTCCGGATCTCGGCGCGCAGGCGCGTGAGCACCTGTTCGCCGCTCATCCCCGGCATGTCGACGTCGAGCACCACGAGCGCGACGTCGTGCGCGCTCTCCACGAGTGCGATCGCGGCGGCGCCGTCGGCCGCCTCCGACACGCGGTACCCGTTCTTCTCGAGCAGCGCGACGGCGATCGAGCGGGAGATCTCGTCGTCGTCGGCGATGACCACGTGCAGGGCCGCGTTCGCCGGCGCCGACGCCGTCTCCGCCGGGATCGCAGCAGACGGCCGTGAAGCGCGCTTCGTCGCGCGCACTTCTGCGGCGTCGTCGGCCTCCCCGAGCTCGCGGTCGACCTCTTCGAGCGTCGTCTCGCCGTTCCGCACGCGCTCCACCGCCGCTTCGCGCAGGGGGCGCATCCCCGACGCGACGGCGATCGCCTGCAGGCGCGACGCCGGAAGGCCGGCGAGGATCGCCTCCTCGAGTGCCGCGCTCGCCTGCATGATCTCGAGCAGCGGGATGCGGCCGTAGTACCCGCTGTGGCCGCAGGCGGCGCAGCCGACCGCGCGCACGACCGGCTGCACGCCGTAGCGCGCCGCGAGGCGCGTCTCGTCCTCGGTCAGCGCACCCGTCACCGGCTGCGCACACTTCGCGCAGACGCGCCGGATGAGACGTTGGGCCGTCGCACCGCGGAGCGTGCTCGCGATGGCGCTGCGGTCAACGCCGAGGTCGACGAATCGCGCGACCGCGCCCACCGCGTCGTTGGTGTGCAGCGAGGCGAGCACGAGATGTCCCGTGAGGCTCGCCTGCACCGCGATGCCCGCCGTCTCGGCGTCGCGGATCTCGCCGATGAAGATCACGTCCGGGTCCTGCCGCAGGATCGACTTGAGCGCGGTCGCGAAGGTGACGTCGCGCTTGGGCTCCACCTGGATCTGCGTGAGGCCGGCGAGCTCGTACTCGACCGGATCCTCGACGGTCATGATGTTCAGGTCGCCCGTCGGCATCTCACGCAGGGCGGCGTAAAGCAACGTCGTCTTGCCCGAACCGGTCGGGCCGGTGACGACCACGATGCCGTCGCGGCGGCCGAGCAGCGCGCGCAGCGGCGCCAGTTCGGCGCTCGTGAGCGAGAGGTCCTCGAGCTTGAGCGACTTGCTCGGATCGAGCAGGCGCAACACCGCCTTTTCGGAATCGCGTGTGGGCACCGTCGAGATGCGCAGGTCGATCTCGCGCCCGTCCACGCGGATGCGCGCGCGTCCGTCCTGCGGCCGCAGGCGGTCGGCGATGTCCATCTTGCCCATGATCTTCAGGCGCGAGACGACGCGATTGAGGATCGAGACGGCGATGGTCGTATACGTCTGCAGCACGCCGTCGATCCGGAAGCGCACGCGGCCGCCGTCGGCCGAGGGCTCGAGATGGATGTCGCTCGCGCGTCCGCGCACCGCGTCGGCGAGGATCACGTTGGCGAGCTTGATCACCGGCCCGGTCTCGACGTCGGCCGCGATGACGGTCTTCGGCGCGACGTCCTCCTCCATGACGGTGACCGCGTTGGCGATCTCCGCCCCCACGCGTGTGAGGAGTCGCTCCACGGCCGAGTCCGGGGCATAGCGCGCGTCGATCGCTTCCTGGATGGCGTCGGGCGACGCGACCTCGAAGTCCACGCGCCGACCCGCCGAGAAGCCGACGAGCTGCTCGGCCTCCATGTCGGTGGGATCGGAGGTCGCGATCGTGATCCGCTGGTCGGTCTCACGCAGCGCGTAGACGTGACGCGACCTCGCGAGCCGCTCGGGGACGAGCGCGGTCGCGCGCTCTTGACCGGCCTTGAGGTCCGCGACCGGCAGCCGCCACCGCTTCGCGACGACCTCGGTGAGCTTCGCGTCGCTCACGCCGGCGGCGCTCGCCACGGCGCGCCAGGCGTCGGCCAGCGGCAACGCGGCATCGACCACAGGGTCCGCGCCGGCGATGAGTCCGCCGGACCGCGCGACCGCAAGGAGCCAATGGCTACGGGGTGTCGGCTCAGCCATGCGACGGGACCTCGGCGCGCAGCGCGCGCAGATACGTGAGGAGCGAATCGACGTCGTGCTGGATCGCGCCGGCGAGGGCCTGCGCGTCGGCCACGCGCCCTTCCTTGCCGGCGATCTCGATCGACTGCAGGTGGGCCGCGAGGCGCGCCGCGCCGAGCGAGGCGGACGACGACTTGAAGGCGTGCGCCTCGCGCTGGATCGCCGCGGCATCCCCGCTGGCCAAGGCCGCGGCCACCGCAGCGGCACGCTTCGGCGCGTCGATCACGAACTTGTCGAGGATGCGATCGACCGCGTCCTCGGCGCCGGCCTCGCGCATCGCGGTGCGGAATCCGTCGATGTCGGCGGGCGGCGCTTCGATCGGTGCGGAGACCGCCTCGGCCGGAGGCGCGGCAGCCGGTGCGCGCGCCGCCGCCGTGTGCTCGACGATCGCGAAGAGTTCGGCCGACTTGAACGGCTTCGCGAGGAATCCGTTCATCCCGCCGGCAAGGCAGGCCTCACGTTCGCCGGCGAGCGCGTCGGCGGTGAGGGCGATGATCGGCAGCTTCTCGCCGCTGGGCAGCCGCCGGATCGCCGCAGTTGCGGCGAGGCCATCGAGGTGCGGCATGTGCAGGTCCATCAGCACGATGTCGAAGTGGCCCAAGGCTGCCGCCGCGACCGCCTCGACCGCCTGCGCGCCGTCGTCCACCACATGGACATCGTGGCCGCGCTTGCGCAGGAGCGCCGCCGCGACCTCCTGGTTCACGGCGTTGTCCTCGGCCAGCAGGATCTGCAGCCGTTCCCGCGTGTCGACCGGGGCCGAGCGCGTGACCAGCCGATGCGAGGGACCGGACCGCGGACCGTCGAGCATCCGCACCATCGCCTTCACGAGCTCGGCACGCGACACGGGCTTCACGAGATAGCCGTCGACGCCGATCTCCGACGCCCGGCTCAGGTCGTCGCGCATGTCCTCGGACGTGAGCATCAGTAGGCGGGTGCGCTGCATCTCCGGCCGCTCGCGGATCCGGGCGGCGAGCGACCAGCCGTCGCACTCGGGCATCTGCGCGTCGAGGAGCGCGACCTGGAACGGCAGCGCTTCCGCGAGAGCGCGCTCGAGCGCGGCGAGCGCGGCCGTTGCGCCGGAGGCCTCGGTGACCGCGCAACCGAGCGGCATCAGGATCTCGCGCACCAGTCGCCGGTTGGTCGCATTGTCGTCCACGACGACCACACTCACGCCGGACAGCCGGACCGGATCGGTCGATTCCTGCGTGGCCGGCGCGCCGGCGACCGGGAGACGCAGCGTGAAGGCGAACTCGCTCCCCTCGCCGACGGTGCTCGTGACCACGATGTGCCCGCCCATGAGATGCACGAGTCGCTGCGAGATCGAGAGCCCGAGGCCCGTGCCACCGTAGCGCCGCGTGGTCGAGGCGTCGGCCTGACTGAAGTCCTTGAACACCGTCTCGAGCTTCGCCGGCGGGATCCCCACGCCGGTGTCGCGCACCGCGAAGCGGATCACCGCATCGTCTCCGTCAAGCTGCTCGAGTCGGGCCGAGACCACGACCTCGCCCTCGGTCGTGAACTTGATCGCGTTGCCGATGAGGTTGGTCAGCACCTGTCGCAGGCGCGTGGGATCGCCGCTGACGTAGCGCGGCACGCCCTGCCCGATGTCGACGAGCATCTCGAGGCCATGTTCGCGTGCGCCGAGCGAGAAGAGGCTCGCGGTCGCGTGGACCACGCCGGAGATGGAGATGGGGATCCGCTCGAGTTCGACCTGCTCGGCTTCGATCTTCGAGAGATCGAGGATGTCGTTGAGCAGCGTGAGCAACGTTTCGCCGGCGTCGCGCACCAGCTCGAGCTGGCGCCGCTGTTCGCTCTTGAGGTCGGTGTCGAGCAACAGCTCGGTGAGCCCGAGGACCGCGTTGAGCGGCGTGCGGATCTCATGACTCATGTTCGCGAGGAAATCACTCTTGGCGCGCGTCGCCGCCTCGGCGGTGCGGTGCGCTTCGCTCAGGGCGCGCATCAGCGCCGCCTGCCGTTCGTCGGCGACGCGCCGCTCGGTGACGTCGCGCGAGTTGACCACGAACGTGTACGAGCCGGGTCCCGCCGGACGCAGCTGTCCGACCGACTCGAGCACGCGCCAGGTGCCGTCCTTGTGGCGGAAGCGGTACTCCACCGCCTGAGGCACCGCGGGCGCGTCCTGGTCGACGCGCATCGCCGCGCGCACCGTCGGCGTGTCCTCCGGGTGGATGAACGAGAGGATGCTCTGCCCCACCACTTCGTCCGGCGACCAGCCGAGGATCCGGTCGACCGACGGACTCATGTAGTCGATCACACCCAGCTTGCTCACCACCGTCACGAGATCGGACGAGGTCTCGACGATCTCGCGGTGTTGGCGTTCGCTCTCGGCGACTCGGGCGGCCTCGGCGTCCTCGGCCTCGAAGAGCGCTGCCGCGCCGATGACGATCGTCAGATGCGCCGCGCGTCCATCGAACGCGAGCGGCACCGTGTGCCATCCCGGGAACGCCACGAGTCCGAGCGCATCGGACGGCCGGGCGAGGAACGCCTCGCGCGTCAGCCCCGTCTCCTTCAGCGCGGCGTCGTTGGCGGCGAGCGCACGCCCCGTGGCATCGTCGGTGATCCACGCGGGCAACGGACACACTTCGAAGAGGCGCTGGTACTGCGCCTCAGTGCCGCCTGTTCCGCCGGATCCACCAGCTGCGGTCACGCGCACTCCGATGACGTGAGGATATGCGTAGAACGGTAGGGTGCGGTCGGCGCGAATGCGGTAGGAGCAAGCCTTGGCACGGTAAGGGATTCCCCGAGCGGTGGTACCCGCGCCGGCGCCTCACATCTATACTGTGGCGCATGAAGCTCTGGATCGACGCCGACGCCGCGCCGCAGGTGGTCAAGGAGATCTGCTATCGCACCTCCGACCGCCTCAAGATCGAGACGATCCTCGTCGCGAACATGCGGCTCCCGCTCCCGCTCGGCTACGCGCACCTCGCGTCGGTCCGCGTCGACGGTTCCGCCGACGCCGCCGACCGCTACATCGCCGAGCATGCCGAGGCCGGCGATGTGGCGGTGACGCAGGACATCCCGCTCGCGGCGCTGCTCGTGCCGAAGGGCGTCGCGGTGATCGATCCGCGCGGCGAGGTCTTCACGGCCGAGTCGATCGGCGAGCGCCTCTCGGTGCGCAACTTCATGGAAGGGCTGCGCACGGACGGCGTGAACACGGGCGGACATGGCGCGTATGGCGCGCGCGAGAAGCAGGCGTTCGCGAACGCGCTCGACCGCGCGGTCACGCGGGCGTTGCGGGTGTCGCGGGTGTCGCGGGCGCGCTGAGCGCGTCACGACCGGAGCTGCGCGCGCCCGTCGTCGCGCCGCAGCACGAGGCAGGCGTTGATCCCACCGAACCCGAACGAGTTCGAGATCGCGATCTCCGCGTCGAGTGGACGCCCCTGCCCCGGCACGCAGTCGAGACCGCAGAGCGCGTCGGGCGCGTCGAGGTTGAGCGTGGGCGGGATCCAGCCGCGCGCGAGCGACATCGCGCAGATCGCGGCCTCCCAGGCCCCGGTCGCACCCAGGGCGTGTCCGTGGAAGCCCTTGGTCCCGCTCACCGGCACACGGTCGGCGTGCGAGCCCAGCGCCGCCCGGATCGCCGCCGTCTCGGCGGGGTCGTTGAGCGGCGTCGCACTCGCGTGGGCGTTCACGTAATCCACCTCGTGCACCGCGATGCGCGCGTCGGCGATCGCGAGACGCATCGCGCGCGCGGCCTCGTGGCCATCGGGATGCGGCGCGGTCATGTGATGTCCGTCGTTGGTCGTGCCGTAGCCGGTGATCTCCGCAAGGATCGGCGCGCCACGCGAGACCGCGCGGTTGCGCTCCTCGAGCACGAGCACCGCCGCGCCGATCGCCATCGTCCCCGACGCACAGCTCATCGCGTTGGTCGAGTTGGGACCGCTGAGTCCGAACTCGATCGCCACGTTGCAGCTCGCCGAGCCGCCGAACACCGAGAGCGCGAGCAGCGTGTCCACCGCGCGCAGACCGCCGGTGAGATAGTTGCCCAGCTGTTCCTCGGCGTACCCGACCCCACCGAGCGCGGTGCCGAGCATGGCACCGACGCGCGTGCGATCCTCGCGCGGGAGATCGAGCGCGGCGTCGTCGGCGGCCATGCGCGCGGCAGCCACGACGAAGTGCCCGAAGCGATCGAGGCGCTTCACGCGCTTGGCGTCCATGTGATCGGCCGGATCGAAGCCGTCGATCTCGGCGGCGATGTGCGTGCGGAACGGCGACGGATCGAAGCGGGTGATCGTGCGGACCGCCGAGCGCTTGGCGTGCAGTCCGTCCCAGAGCGCTTCGCGGCCGATGCCGAGCGGCGTGACGGCGCCGACGCCGGTGATGACGACCCGTCGTGGTGCGTGTGTCACCGATCCCCCTGTTCCGCCGCGCGCGCCAGTCCGGCGAGCGTGAGCGATGCGATGCCGTGCACGAAGACGGGCCCGATGACCTCCTGGGCCGCGAAACGGCCGATGAACGGCCAGGACGGTCCGTCCCAGGAGTGCACGAGCGTGATCTGCGTGCCTTCGTCGGTGGCGTCGAAGGCCCACTCGACGTCCATCCCCGTCGTGACGCCGCCGATGTGCCGGAAGCGCACCGCCGGCCGCGCGTGATCGACCGCCATGAGCGAGCGCCAGTAGGTCGGCCAATCGAGCGGCCCGAAGGGGCGATTCGCCGACATCTCGACCACGCCGCCGCCGTCCGGATCGCGCTCGAGCATCCGCACCCAACGGTAGTGCGGGAGATGCGCCGGCCAGCGTTCGACCGCGCGTACGACATCGAAGACCGCGCGGACGCTCGCGCGTGCAAAGCCGGCGTCGTGCGTGATCATGCGCTGGCCGATCGGCATCGCGCCGAGTGCGATCGGAGCATCGAGTGCGCGCACGTGATGGTTCATGTAGCGATCTCCGTGGCCGGCAGGCCGGTCGTGGGGGTCCAGACCGCCGTCACGCGGAAGCCGATGCGGTCGCGCACGACCGGCACCTGCCCCACGGCGACCCAGGAGCGGCGCAGGTCGGCGACGACCACGAGCGACGGCGCCACGCGGTGCATCTCGCGCAGCAGGCAGGCGGCCTCGCCGTCCGCGAAGTGGTGCAGCACCTGTGAGCAGGTCACGATGTCGACATTGCGATCGGCCATGTGCGCTCGAGGCCGATCATGCGGCGGCGGCCGGGGCGTCGAGGAGCTCGACGCCACGGCATCGGGCGGGTACGAGCGCACCGATCATCGCGTGATCCAGCATGGAATGCGGGCGGTCACGACGCCCCCCCGAACAGATCGAACAGGAAGCGCGGATGCAACACCTCGCGCGGCGGCACGAAGTCGCCGGTGACCCCGATCAGGAGGTCGGCCATCTCCTGCCGCTTCGCAAGCACATGCGCGGCGCGATCGAAGATCCAAGGATACGCGACCGCGAGCCCCACGAGCCGCTCCACGACGCGCTTGCCGCGGAACTCCTGCGTGTGCAGTCGCGCATAGGCGGCGAGGCTCGCGTCGGCATCGACCGTGCTGTGCGCCCGCGCCGCCTCCGCGACGAACGGCGCGGCCAGCTCGCCACCGCGCAGCGCCGCATGGATCCCCTCGCCAGTGAATGGATCGAAGAATTCGGCCGCGTCCCCCACGAGCGCGGCCCCGGGGCCACAGGCACGGCGCGCCTGAGAAGCGAAGGGGCCGGTGGCGCGCACCGGCGTCAGCCGCGTGGCGCGTTCGAAGCGCCTCGCGAGGTGCGGCTGCCGCGCGATCCAGGCCGCGAGGAATCGCTCCGCTCCATGCCGCGCCGCC
>JAYTNC010000443.1:0-6227 GCA_043748515.1 Gemmatimonadota bacterium
CGCGTGCCGAACTACAACTGGCGCGGGCTGGTCGAGAGCAGCAGCTGGGCGGACGGCGCGCCCGCGGACTGCTCGATCATGACGGGGACCTGCACGACGATTGCTTGGCCGGGGAAGGTCGGCGTATATATGAAGCCGGGGCCTGGCGGAAGCACGTCGAATGCCGCGCAGTGGGTGGGGAATGTGATCCAGAACGGCGCGGGGTCCACGGGGCTGCTCTTCCGAAGGAATCGGTCGTTCGATCCGAGTACGGGGCAGTTCACGCAGCAGGACCCGATCGGGCTCGCGGGTGGGCTGAACTTGTACGGCTATGCCAACGGCGACCCCATCAACCTCAGCGACCCCTTCGGCCTCTGTCCGCCGGCTGACAGCAACACCGACGATTGTCAGAGTGACGCCAACGGCAAACAGAAGGCGAGCTACTGTCCTGCTGGCACTTCTGGAACTCCGCCGAATTGCACTAGCGTGGCCACGGGTGCCGCCGCGGCCGGATCATGTCCAAACGTTAGCTCTCAGGAGTGGGATCTTGGCCAGCAGGCGATTGCACTCACGACTGGGACCGAAGAGGCCTTCCTAATATCAAGGAACGGTTCCGTGCAGCGTGCCGACGGCCCAGACTGGATCAAGACGGGGAGCTCGATTGGTCCGAGCACAAGCTGGCCGGCGAGCTCGAAGACCTTCATCCATTCTCACCCGAGTGGCGGAGGAATCAGTCCCGGTGACGTAGGGGTGGCCGAAAGAACGGGTATTCGCATCGTGAGCGCGGGAGTCAGCACCAGTCGATATGGCTCCGCGCAACGCGGCCAAGCACCAGTCTCGTGCAACATGCCTGCGCGACCCAATCCCTAAGGAGCACAGAATGTATCACGTCCGAAACGCCGCTTTGGTTGCGCTCATCGTGATGGCGATGCACGGATGTCGACCGCAACCGAGCGAGCGTGCCGTGCACTCTCCTTCGCCCACTCGTTGCGTCCAAGCGGGCGCAGGGGTTGATAGCGCGCAGGCCGTGCTGCGAGCGATTCGCGCGCTGGAGCAACCGGGCGAGACGCTGATCGCACGACAGATGCAGCCGGTGCGCGATCAGGGGGTCGAGCTTGGGCTTCTGGTCAGTTTGGCAGTCGCACGGCCTCAGAACATGGTCGGAGGAGGCGGACTGGTGTGGGTTGATCTCGAGAGCGGATGCGCGATTGTACTGCGAAGATACGAGTGAATCGGGTCTACTGGCCTAACGACACGTTCTGCAGCGGCGGCGCAACCGCCGTCTACAGCAACGCTGGTTCGGCCCCGGCAGTCCCGTGGCGGATCCACTACCCACGCCGCAGCGCGTCGGCAGGCGGGGCAGACGGAGCGCCGCCCAGCTACTTTCCCACATGATCAAGCCCACCGCGGCGCAGGCGCACGCATGGATGTCGCAGTGGCGCTCGGCCGGACCCGCCCTGGCGCGCATCCGCGCGGCGGAGCTCGCGGACAGTTGATCTGTGGCGTGTCGCGGATGAGCTGGAAGAGGCGCTCTGGGTGTCCGTGCGTGCGGAGCCAGCCTCCCAGGCGTCGGGGCTCGTCGAGCAGCAACGGCTCTTCGCCGAGGCGCTGCGCCGGTGAGGTCGCTCCTGCAGGCGGGAGCTCGCGTGCAGGCACAGCTCGCCGCGCGCGGCTTCCGGTTCGCTTCATCGGTGGCATCGCGAACTTTCGTTGAGGAACGCCGCGGCTGACGAACGATCTGGATCTCACGGTGCTCGCGGGCTTCGGTGGGGAGGGGCCGGTGATCACCGCCCTGCTCGAGGACCTGAGTCCCCGCATCCCGGACGCCGCGAACTTCGCGTGGCGCCATCGCGTGTTGTTGCTTCGCACAGCCGACGGGATCGCCGTCGACGTGGCGCTGGGCGCGATGCCCTTCGAGGAGGCCGCGATCGCGCGCGCGACGGACGCGGAACTGGCGCGCGGCGCCGTGCTGCGGACCTGCTCCGCGACGGATCTGGTGGTGCATAAGGCGTTTGCCGCGCGTCCGCAGGACTGGGTGGACATCGAACCAGTGGGCGGGAGGGCGTCTGACGTCTCGGGCCTGTGGACCCTTGAGTGGACGGTTGGTAGCGATTCAGCTCCGTCAGCAGTACCAGACTCAGTCGCACGTCTGTCACTCGCTCTGCTTCCTGCTGACGGTCCGATGCAGCGAATGACCGTTGTTCAGGGGTACTCGATCACCCACTTTGGTGTCTTCGGTGGCGACGCAAATGCGCTCGCACCTGGCCTGAGAGATCGTGATGCGCCGCCGCCAGTAGGTGCTCGCGCTGCAGGTGATTCGCTCTCGATCGTGTTGAATCCTGACTTGGATCATGGTTCACTCGTGCTCGACGGGCGCATCGATTCTCAGGGCGCGTCGAGGAGATGGTATCACACGGCGGACGGCGGAAATGTGGGTACGTTCTCGCTGCGACGGCCGCGGTAGGTGAGCACAGGGTGCCTAACACCACGCTCTGCAGCGGCGGGCGTTCCGCCACCCGTGTCGCAAGGCCTGCCCGAACGCGTGACTTGAGTGAGTGGCGGGGCCCCGCACTGTGGCTCCCCCACGGGTGACGCGTTACCTTTGCTCGATGACCGTCCGAGAACAGGTCCAACTGCTCCGCCGGGAGATCCTGCACGCCGCCGAGGCTAACGGCGCGCGGCGCGTCCGGCTGTTCGGGTCCGCGGCGCGCGGGCAGGAGACAGGAGCGAGTGACGTCGATCTCTTGGTCACGTTGGAGCCGGGACGGACCTTGCTGGACCTCGCCCGACTCGAGGCGCGGCTGGAGCAGCTCCTGAATCGGGTGGTGGACGTGGTCCCCGAGTCGGGGTTGAAGGAGCCGTTCCGATCCACCGTGCTGCGGGACGCCGTGGATGTCTGACGAACGCGCGATCGCCATCGAGCGCACGCAGCATATGGTCGAGGCCGCGGATGCGATTGCCGAGTACGTCGCACGTGGTCGGTACGTCTACGATGCCGATGCGGCCGTGCGCGATGCGATCCTGTTTCGCATCGTGGTGATCGGGGAGGCCGCGAAAGCCGTCGTGCGGCGTGACCCGACCTTGGCGACCGATCTCTCCGAAGTCGAGTGGTCGGCGCTGGCGAGGATGCGGGACCGAATCACGCATCAGTACTGGGCGGTCGACCCGCAGATCGTCTGGGATACCGCCGTGGAGGAGATCCCAGAGGTGCGGGCAATCCTCGCCTCGGCGCTCAGCCGGTTGGCCTGACAGGTCGACGAGCATCACGAGTCATCGAATCGGTAGTACGACTCGGAGACGGCTCAGTTTACGCAGCAGGACCCGATCGGGATCGCGGGTGGGCTGAACCTCTACGGTTATGCGGGCGGCGATCCTATCAAATAACTGCGTGAGTTATCGAAACACTTGTTGTATCGTGCCGTGTGGATCTCAAGACCCTCCGCCGCACGTACGAGGGACTGCGCTCGGTGCTGACGGAGCGCTCGCGGCGTGTCTGGGCCGCCAGCGAAGCGGTGGCCTTAGGGCACGGCGGGATTGGGCTCGTCGAAGCGGCCACGGGGATTTCGCGCTCGACCATCAGTCGGGGCATCCGGGAACTCACCACCGCCGGGCCGCCGGCCTCGCGACGGGACGCTACCCATACCGGCTGGACGTGCAGCGGTCGGGCGGGATCGTGTACTCCGACTCCGGTGACCTGCTGGTCGTGAATCGGTTGAACTCGTACTTCAACGCCGGATGGTGGCTCGCCGGGCTCGAGCAGCTCGTGCCATTCACCACGAGCACGTCCGCCGCCGACACGTTGCGGTGGGTCGGCGGTGACGGCAGTGCACGAGTCTTTCGCGAGACTGCGGCCACTAGTTGTGTCTTCCTCCACGAGGCGATCGACCGCCCGGATTCGATCGTCGGCACGCCAAGCGGAGGGGCGTGCACCGCCCGTGAACGGCGGACGAGCCACGGCCTGCGGGTCGTCTTCGACACGTCGGGGAATCATGCGCAGACGATCAACCGGATCGGCGAGGTCACGAGCTTCGTGTACACGGCCGGCATGCTCGACAGCGTGATCGCTCCGGCAACCCCCGCAATGAACCGAGCGGTGAAGCTCACGAGGGTGATCGGAGCGGTAGTCGGTGGCGCACCGCAGTCGCGGATCATCGTCTTCCGTGAACCGAATCGGCATCGCCGCGCGGGCATGCCCGCCACTTGTCGCGGCGAATGACGTGGGCGCATGCTTCGGCATGCGCCCGCTTCGCTTGCTCACCTGGGGACTCGTCATCGCGCTCGTCGCGCACGCGGCGGCGACGTACGGCGCGCTGCCCGAGCGGATCCCGACGCACTTCGGCTTCGACGGAGTGGCCGACCGGTTCTCCGACCGTTCACTCGGTCTTTGGTTCCTGCTGCCGATCGTCGCGGCGAGCCTGTTGCTGCTGTTCGAAGTCCTCGTGGTGGCAATGCGCACGCGGCCGGAACTGCTCAACATCCCGGACAAGGAGCGCTTCGTCCGGTTGCCGGGGCGTTTCCGCGAGCCCGTCGACGGGATCATCGCCACGATGATGGACTCCACCGGGCTCTCGGTGGTCCTCCTGCTTGGGCTCGTGCAGTGGCATCAATCGCAACTCGCGCTCAGCCGACCCGGCGTCCCCGTCGTGCTCATCGCGCTCGCGCCGCTGGCGATCACGATGGTCGTGCTGCTGCACGTGAGCCGCATCGGCAACGCCGTCGACGCCGCCGACCGGCGCTGGAAGGAGGCGGGCTCTCCTGCGGCGTAAGGCGGCCTCGGGGGACGAGGCGTGCTCCGATACCGCCGGTGCGGCCCGCGGACTACTCGAACGTGACCTGCACGCCCGTCGTGAAGATCCGGTCGAGCTCGGAGAAGCCTACCTGCGGCAGGTTGTCGAAGCGGATCACGTACGAGAGCTTGAGGCCGATCTTCGAGGAGATCGGCGCCACCACCGCGGACTCGCTGTTCAAGCGCCAGTCCTCGGTCGTCTTGAGGTTCGGGATCCACTCGACGTTCTGCTGGAAGTACGCGGCCGGCGTGAAGCCGTGCCGCCAGGCCGCCGCGCCGCGCGCCGCTGGGAAGTTCGACTTGATCCCGTCGGTGCCCGTCTGTTGCGTGAGGCTGCCGCCGCCCTCGATCCGCAGCGTGTCAATCGCATCGGCGAACACGCGCGCCTGCAGCCCCGCCTGCTGCTCGAGGCGCCGCTCGATGCCGGCGAAGCGGTTGCGGTCGAAGCCGACGCCGGCGAAGGCCGCGAGGATCTTGTCGATCTTGAAGTCGCCGCGGACGTTCCCGCCGATGTAGCTCGTGATGACCGAGTCGCGCTGCTTGCCGTATACGAAAGCGAAGCCCTGCTGGAGCGTCAGCCGGCCGCGCTCCTGCGTGAGCTTCTCGCCGAGGTTCAGCGTGGCCACCTGCGTGTTCCCGCTCGTCTGCACGTAGCCGAAGTCGAGCGTGGCCTTGGTGACGGTCGGGGCAGAGGCGTCCTGCGCCTTGGCGGCCAGGGCGGGGAGCAGGAGCAGCGCCAGGATCGCGGCGCGCCGGGCGAGAGAAGTCAGACGTGACATCGCGACGGGGTGAGGGGTGTGCGCATAGTTTAACGACTTCGGACGCTGGCGGTCGGCCGTCCGGATGCGTAGCGTCTTGTGACCCCAACCGCATTCATCCGTGCCTTCTCTGTACGCCGCCGAGCGCCGTCGTGAACTGGTCGAGCGCCTCTCGCGCCTCGAGGCCGACCGCCCTGCGCGCTGGGGTCGCTTCACCGCGCCGCAGATGGTCACGCACCTGCTCGAGGCGATGCGCATGGCGTCGGGCGAGCTCTCGGTGCCCCCACGGCCGTTCCCGCTGCAGTTCATCGTGCGGCCGCTGTTCATTCATCTGCTCCCGTTCCCCAAGGGCGCGCCGACCGCGCCGCAACTGCTTTCGCGGAAGCCAGCGTCATGGCAGAGTGACGCCGCCGCGCTGCGCGCCGCCATCGAGGCGGTGCACGAACCGGCGCCGGGCGCAACACTGCCCGATCATCCGGTCTTCGGCCGCATGTCCGCCCGCGACTGGGGCGCGCTGCTCTACAAGCATCTCGATCATCACTTTCGGCAGTTCTCCGTCTGACCCTCGGCCCCCATCCCATGCGCCTCGCCCGTGTACTGCCCCTCGCACTCGTGCCCACGCTATTGCTCACGCTCGTGCTCGCAGCCTGCTCCGCGCAGGAACGCGTCCCCGCCGCCGCCGCCGACACCAGCTGCTTCGGCAG
>JAYTNC010000444.1:0-2215 GCA_043748515.1 Gemmatimonadota bacterium
CTCGGCGTGGTGCTGAGCCCCACCTGGCTGTACCAACTGCCGTGGATCGGCGTCATCGTCATCGTGAGCGCCTTCCTGCGCCGCGACCAGTTGCCGGTCACCAAGTACACCGCGATCCACCTGCTCGGACCGGTCGCCGTCGCGGGTTCGCTCGTCGTCGGCCTGGTCCCCACGTCGCTCGGCCTCGCGATCGGCATCTTCGCCGCCGACCGCATCTGGCTGCGCCGCAACGGGACCGCGGCCTGGATCAACGCCGCCCGCGAGGTCGTCGCGCTGCATGCGGCGTATGGGTGGTACGCGCTCGCGCGCGAGCCGCTCGGGGCGGGAGCGTCGGTCCTCGAAGGCGAGGCCGTCCCGTCGATCGCGTTGTTCGTGCTGTTGCAGTTCGTGATCAGCAAGGGACTCTACTACTTCTCGCTCGCGGTCCGTCAGAAGCTCTCGAGCGAGGAGCGCGCGCTGCTCCTGCGGTACGAGGTGATCGGCCTCGGCACCGGAGCGGCGGGGCTCACCGCGATGATGCTCGCGGTGAGTTCGCTCGGGTGGACCGGCGCCTCGATCGTGCTCCTCGTGCTCGGCTTCGCCGGGCTGCTCCTCAAGCGCATCCTCGAGGAGAGCATCGCGGCCGAGGAACTCAACGCCGTGCTCGCGATGGAACTCGCGGTCGCGTCCGACTCCGACCTCGGCGAGGCGATCGCGCGCATCGAGACGCTCGCGAACCGGCTGCTCGAGTGGAAGGAACTCCGCATCCTCCGCGCCGACGGGCGCGACGTCTCGATGATCTACCGCTCAGGCGCGGGCCTGCTGCATCCGCCCGAGCCGGCGCCGCGCGACGGCGAGTTCCTGCGCCGCGAGGCGCTCGACACCGGGCGCGCGGTGATCCTCACCGACGCCGATCGCGACGCGCGCGTCGAGCGGCCGCTCGCCAATGCCGCCTCCCGCGCCGTGGTGCCGCTGCGCTACGGCGATCACACTATCGGCCTGCTCGAACTCGACACGCACAAGCGCGGCTCGTACGGTCCCAAGGAAGCGATGCTGATCCGCCGCGTCGCCAACCAGCTCGCCACGACGATCCACATCCTCGACCTGCGCAATCCGCTGCTCGAGACGGTCGACCGCCTCGCGCGCGAGGTCGCGACGCTCACCGCCTCTGCACGGACGCTCCGCACCGGCGGCGAGGCGGTCGCGCGCACGGCGGGGGAGATCGAGCGCGCGGTGACCGACGAGGCAGAGCAGCTCAAGCGGGGGATCGAGGTCACCAACACGCTCGATGCGCGTTCCAAGAGCACGGCTAACGACGCGCGCGGGGCCCACGAGGCCACCCGCCGCGCGAGCGCGATCGCGACGGAGCATCGGCAGACGGTCGAGACCGCGATGGAGCGCCTCGTCGGCGCCAAACGATTCGTCTCCGACGGCGCCGGACGCGTGCGCGCGTTGGCGCAGTCGACGGCCCAGGTCACCGGCTTCATCGCGGTGATCCGCGAGCTCGCGGTGCAGACCAACCTCCTCGCGCTCAACGCGGCGATCGAGGCCGCGCGCGCGGGACACGAGGGACGCGGCTTCGCCGTCGTCGCCGACGAAGTGCGCAAGCTGGCCGAGGAGAGCGGGCGCGCGGCCGACGAGGCGCAGGGGGTGCTCCGCGACTTCGAACAGCAGATGCGTGAGACGGCGGCGCTGATGGGACGCGGGGAAGCGCTCGTCGAGGACGCCGAAGCGCTCTCGGGCGGGTCGCGTGAAGCGCTCGGCAGCATCGTGAGCGCGACCGGCGGCGCCGCTGCGCAGGCCGCGCGCATCGCGAGCGCCGCCGACGATCAGGGCGTCGAGGTCGCGCGGCTCCGCGAACGCATGGGGCGCGTCGTCGAGATCGCCTCGCGCAATCGGAGTGGTGCCGAGCAGGTGGCTGCGGCCGCCGGCGATCAGGCGTCGGCGTTGCGCGAGATGGAAGAGGCGACGACCGGTCTCAAGCAGGTCGTGAACGAACTCACCGAGCTCACCCGCCGCATCACCAACGCCCGATGACCGAACGTCCCCTCGACATGCCCGACTGGGCCCAGGTCGGCGAGAAGCGGCGCGCGCACATCGCGCGCGTCACGAGCCTCCTCGATCGCTGGGCCTTGCAACTCCGGCTCGACGCCGCCGAGGCGCAGGCCTGGCACGACGTGGGACGCTTCCACGATGCGCTGCGCGATGCGCCTGAGGCGGAGCTGCGCCGGCTCGG
>JAYTNC010000445.1:0-6023 GCA_043748515.1 Gemmatimonadota bacterium
GCCGGGCGGTCTGCACAACACGCACGACCTCACTCGCTTCTTGGCGAAGGAAGGCCGCTCGTACGTGATCTCGGTGAGTGGACTCATGCGCCGGTCCGACATCCCGCAGGACGTGCCGCAGCGCGAGCTGCTCATGGCCAACCTGCCCGAGACGATGGCCAACGGCGGCACCTGCATCGCCGCGCCCGACGGCACATGGGTGGCCGAGCCGCTCGTGGACGAGGAGCGGATCGTCATCGCCACGCTCGACCACCGGCGCGTGCGCGAGGAGCGGCAGAACTTCGACCCGGCCGGCCACTACGGCCGGCCCGACGTCACGCGGCTCGTGGTGAACCGCGAACGTCAGCGCACGGTCGACTTCGAGGGCGAGTAGCCCTCAGCGGCTCACTTCGCGGCTCACTTGGAGCCTGACTCAGCCCGCGCCCTAGCCGTCTGAATTGGCGAGTGCCTTCAGCGCCCGCGCGCGAGCGCGGGCGTCGTCGCCGGAGGCCGGCGATGCTTCGTCGCCTGCTCGTACGCGTATCCGTACGCGAACAGCTGCGCTTCGCTCCACGGCCGCCCGAGGAACTCCAGTCCCACCGGCAGCGATCCTTCGGTGAAGCCCGCCGGCACCGTGAGCGCAGGCCAGCCGAGTGACGGACTCAACCCGCGATTGTCGCCGCGACCATAGCCGTCGGTCGGACGCGGGTTGGTGAGCACGTCGGTCGCGATCAGCGTCGGCGGCGCGTCGTAGGTCGCGTGGATGAGCACGTCGACGCGCTGGTCGGCCATCAGCTTGAACACGGCCGTGCGCTGCGCCTCGCGATACTGCATCACGAACAGGTAGCCCGCGTCGCTCGTGCGCTTGCCGACGTACTCGATCAAACCACGGGCGCGCCACGGATTCACCGGCCCGGTCAGCAGGATCTCCTTGAGCGTCTTCACTGGCGCGTTCGGATGCTGTGCGAAGTAGGCGTCGGTCGCTTCTTCCGTCTCGTAGTCGTTCCCTTCCCTTCGCGCCGTCACCGGCGGCACGACGAGCGAGTCGATGACCACCGCGCCTTGCGCGCGCAGGTCGGCGATCGCGCGATCGAACACGTCGCGCACCGCCGCGTACTCCGCCTCGATCACGCGGAGGGCCGCATCGCGCTTGGCTGCAGAGTCGGCGGAGACGGTGGTATCGCGCGCCGCCGTGCGGATCGCGGCCGTGGTGTCGCGCCGCGTGCGCAACACGCCGACGCGCACGCCGCGCAGCGCATTCGGCTTGAGCGCGGTGGTGTAGCTCGCCGGCATGTTGCCCACCGTCGCAGCGGTGATCGGGTCGTTGGCGTCGTAGCCGGCGATCACGTCGAGCACGCGCGCCGCGTCGGCGACGGTGCGCGTCATCGGGCCCATCGTGTCCTGCGTGGGGTTCGCGGGGAGCATGCCGAAGCGGCTCACGAGCGGGAGCGTCGGACGCAGGCCCACCAGACTGCTCACCGCCGCGGGGCCGCGGATGGAGCCCCCCGTGTCTTCGCCGATGCCGACGAGTCCGAAGTTCGCCGCCACCGCGGTGCCGGAGCCACCGGACGATCCGCTCGGATTGCGCGTCGGATCGTACGCGTTGCGGATGATCCCCGCCGCCGAGCCGACGTAGCGCGAGGCGAACTCGCCCATGGTCGTCTTGGCGATGATGATCGCGCCCGCCGCCTCGAGCCGCTGCACCGCCGTCGCGTCGCGTTGCGGCACGAAGTCCTTGAAGACCGCCGAGCCGTAGGTGGTCGGCATGTCCTTGGTCTCGATCTGGTCCTTGAGCAGGACCGGCACGCAATGGAGCCGCCCACGCGGTGTGCCCGCGCGCTGCACCACATCGAGCGAGTCGGCCTCGGCGAGCGCGCGCGCGTTGACGTGCTGCACCGAGTTGAGCGTGGGGCCGGTCTGGTCGTAGGCGGCGATGCGGTCGAGGTACGACTGCACCAGCTGGCGACAGGTGAGGCGCTTGGCATCGAGTGCGGCGTGGACGCCGGGGATCGTGGCTTCCATGACGTCGAACTGCTGGGCGGTCGCGGGCGACGGGAGCAGTGCGAGGAGCGCGACGGGCGCGACAAAGCGCGCGAATCGGGTGCGAGGGGTGGCGGTCATCGCGGGAACGTACGCCGTTCGCGCCGGTCGGGAAAGGCGGACGGGCTCAGCCTTTTCTGCCCTGCCTCAGCTCAGTCTCGCCCGTGGTAGGCCTCGGCCTTCGTCCACTCCGCGCCGAGGTCCAGGCGAGCGATCCATCCGTCGAGCGTGGCGCGGTCCACGTCCTCTCCGCTCACCTCCATCATCCGCGCGATGTCGCGGAGATGTCGATCGGATCCTCCCATCTGGAAGTACCGAAGCTTGCTCACGATGACGTATTCGATCGGCGCGAACTGCACTCGCTCGCCTTGCACGTCGCGCACGACGCGGTGCTGCAACGCCCACGCGACAAGGTCGTCGCTCCCCGCGAAGTAGACATCAGCGCGCAAGGCCGACCTACCGTGGATCACGTTGCAGTGCCCGTGGTCCACCCGTGATCGCTCCTCTTCGATGACTTCGAGCGGGGGCGAATAGAAGTCTTCGGGCGCCCAAAGGGTGGCGAACACCGCCGCATCGCGAGCGGACATTCGAATGACGAGGTCGACATCCAGCGTCAGTCGCGGATGACCGTAGACGACCGCGGCAAGCCCGCCGGTCACCATGTACTCGATACCCGCACGGTTGAGCGGTGCGACAAAGAGCCCGACGAGGTTAAGCGCCGGCGTCACTCATCAACTCCCTGACACGCGCATCGACCTGCTCGTCGGACCAATCGGGGTACCGACCCCGCACGCCGGCGGAAGTGACGGCGCGCGCCTCCTCCCAAAGCGCCTGCGACAGCCGCACCTTCTCGTCCGCGCTCATCATCCTGAGGCGTTCCGTCTGTTTCGCAAGCGCGCTTTCCATGAGTCGCAATATCAGTCGCAGCGCACCTGCGAGGCAAGCGAACGCGCGTCGGACAGACTTCTTCGGGCGGCGCTCGCCGCCCGAAGGGGTCCGTTCACGGAACCCGCTTGAGGACCGCCGTGAACCTCGGCCGCCCGTCGCGCTCGAGATGATACGTCAGCTCGCGGCCATCAGCCGACAACGTCACACTCCACACATTCGTCCTCGCCGCCGGGATCAGCCCCGCCGTGAATGCGTCCGCCGCGAAGTGCTGCGACCGCGGTGTGCCGGCGGCAGTCGCCATGCCGCCGTACATCGTCACCGCGTCGGGCGTGTCGTCGGAATGACGATGGTCATGCTTGAGCTGCACGCCGCCATTCGCCCGCGTGAACACCCAAGTGCGCGACCGGTCCTCACCCACCACGAACGGCACGCGCACCTCGGTCTCGGTGCAGCTCGCCACGGTCGCGACGAGCAGCTTGCCCGCGAAGGCGGTGTCGGCCGGATCGTTCGGGAAGGTGCGCGCCCCTTCGAACCGCTGCCCGCAGCTCGCGCGCAGCGTCGCGAAGAAGTCCGCACTGGGTTGCGAGAACGGGACCGCCGAGAGTCCGGCGTTCACCGACGGCTCGGCGTACGACCAGGGCTGCGGTGCGAGCCGCCGCTGACGCGGGTGGATCTCGTCGAGCGTGTTACCGTCGTACAGCCGCCCGTTCACCATCACCATCGCGATCGTGTTGGTGTTGCGGATGTTCACGAGCGGGTCGCGGTCGAGCACGAGCAGGTCGGCCATCTTCCCCGCCTCGAGCGAGCCGATGTCGGTCGCGAGCCCCGCCGCCTCGGCGCCGACGATCGTCGCCGCCCGCAGTGCGTCGTGCTCGGGGAGTCCGCCGCTCTGCAGGAGCCAGAGTTCCCAGTGCATGCCCAAGCCCTGCAGCTGGCCGTGCGAGCCGACGCCGATCTTCCCGCCCGCGGCGACCGTGCGCGCCACGTCCTCGGCGTGCTGCCACATCGCGTACTCCTCGCGAAGCGCGAAGCCGGCCGGTCCGGGGGCGTTGCCGGCGCCGCGGCGACGGATCTTGCCGGCGAGGTCGATCGGGTGCGTGAAGTGGCGGAGCTTCACGTCGTTGACGAGATCCTCGCTCTGGTAGAACCACCCTTCGCCGAAGGGACCGCCGTACTCGACGATCAACGTCGGCGAGTTGTACGTGCCCGTCGCCTTGTACCATTCGAAGACGTCGGCGAACTTCGGCGTGATCGGCAGCGTGTGCTCGATGCCCGGATAGCCGTCGATCCCGTGCGTCATGTTGAGCTTCTGGTCGAGCCCGCCCTCGGTGGTCGGCATGATCCGCAGCTCGCGCGCGGCCTGGATGATCCACTGCCGCTGCTGCCGGTTGCCGCTCATGTACATCTTGAGCGTCTTGGTGTCGTAGTACGTGGCGTAGCGCGCCATCACCTGCCGCGCATGCTCGAGGTCGCGCACCGCCTCGCCAGCGAAGACACCGGGGCCGGTGGTGTAGATGCGCGGCCCGACCATCTCGCCCGTGGCGACGCGGTCGCCGTACGTGAGGAAGTCGGTCGTCGCCGTCTGCGGGTCGCGCGTGGTGGTGGTGCCGTACGCGAGCGTCGCGAGGTACTGCCAGGTCTGCGTGTTGTGGATGCCCGGCGTGAGCCACTGCGGGTGATAGTGCGTGTCGACCATGCCGGGCATGATGATCTTGCCGGTCACGTCGATCACGCGCGCGCCGGCAGGAATGATCACGCTGCCGCGCGCCCCGATCGCGACGATCCGGTCGTCGCGCACGACGATGTCGGCGTTCTCGATGATCTCATGCCCTCGCATGGTGATCGCCTTGGCGCCGCGGAACACCACCGTGCCCTGCGGCCGATCGCGCGTCGCGGTCACCGCGACGCGCTGCTCGGCTGGCTTGTAGCCCGGCTTCTCCTTCTTGGTCGTGTCGGCCTTCGCGATCGAGTCGGCGCGCGCGAGGCTGTCCTTCTTCGTGGTGTCGGCGCGGACGAGCGCGACGCGGCGCGCCTCGACCTTGAGCGAATCGTCCACGAGCTTCGCGCGATCGAGGTCGAAGGTCCAGACGGCGTTGCCGAGGCCCCACATCACCTTGCGGCCATCGCCGCTCCAGGCCGGGAACTCGCCGCCGATCTCGTTGAGCTTGCGCACCGGCACCGCAGCCGTCGCCGGCGCCGCGACGGAGACCGTGGGCGCCGTCGCGCCCGCCTGCGTGATGGTGATCATGTACACGTCCATGCCGACCATCGCGAGCGCCTGGTCGCCCTTCGGCGACATGAGGATCAGGCTCGCCGACGGAGGCGTGGGGTTGTTCTCGAGTTCGTGCTCGTCGTCGCCCCACACCGACTGCACCGGCGTGCCCGCGGCCGCGTCGTACGGCCGCGGCGTGGCGTTGGTCATGGGGCGCGAGGCGCGGCCCCCGGTCATGCGCGCGGACTGCGCATCGAGGCCCGCGTCGAGCGTCATCGAGCCGCCCGCGCCCGGCGGCAGCGGACCGGTCACGCGGAGATGCGTCTTGAGGTCGGTGCCGTCCCAGCGGAACGAAACGAGGCCGTCGCGGCCGCTGTACGCGTAGATGCGCTCGCGGTCGGCGGTGAAGTGCGGGTTCGCCAATCCACCCGTCGGGAAGATCACCGTCTGTGCGCCGCCGGTCGCGGGCATCCAGACGAACTGCGATGCGATGGGGCCGAAGAACGCTCCGCCCGCCTCCTGCATCTCGCGCGAGGCAGCGCGCGTCGCGACGATCCGGTCACCCGCGGGCGACCACGCGACATCCGAGAAGTGCGCGCCGCTCGCGAGCGTCTGCGTGGTCCAGCCGCGCCGCGCGTCGAAGCTCGCGCGCACGACGCCGCCGCCCTGCGCGTCGGTCCAGGTGGTCCACGCGAGCGACTTGGAGTCGGGCGACCAGGCGGGCATGAACTCGCCGGTCGTCGCGCTGCTCACGCGGCGCGGCGTGCCGTTGGGCAGGTCCATCACATAGATCTTGTCGAGCGCAGAGAAGGCGAGCTTGGTGCCGTCGGGCGAGGGCGCGAGGTCGCGCACCTGACGCGCGGTGAAGGTCGCCGCGGTGTCCACACGGTAGTCGAACTTCACT
>JAYTNC010000446.1:0-2379 GCA_043748515.1 Gemmatimonadota bacterium
CGTCGACGTGACCGCCGCCAAGCGGATCCTCGAGGAGCATCTCCTCGGCGACACGCCGGTCGAGGCGCATCGCTACGTCGCGCCGCCGGGCGACAACAAGCTGAAGAAGGACTAGGGGTCGTCGTGCCGGGTCCGGAGGAGATGCCCGCGGTCATGGAGCCGTACTCGCGTCACGTGCTCGTCTGCACCGGCGGCTACTGCACCACCGATCGCAAGGGCCGCGGCCTCTACGCGATGCTCGCGCAACTGCTGCAGCGCGAGCATCTCCTCTTCGGGCCGCGCCGCGTGAAGCGCAGCGAAGCGCCCTGCCTGGGCGTCTGCTCCGGCGGACCGATCGTCGCGGTCTATCCCGAGGGCGTCTGGTACGGCGGCGTGACGCCGCAACTGCTCGAGCGGATCGTGGTGGAGCACCTGCGCGATGGGCGCGAGGTGAGTGAGGCGGTGTTCCACAGGCTCGCGAAGTGAGGGGGCGATGAAGGCTGAATGATGAAAGAGGCGAGGCCGTACGGCCTCGCCCCCTTCATCCTTGAGCTTTCATCCCGCTTGAGCTCTCATCCCGCCGCGTCAGGCAAGGGCGCGGAGTCGTTCGACGCGGGCCTCGGTCGACGGATGGGTCGAGAACAGTTTCGACAACCCCCCCATTCCCGCGAGCGGATTCACCATCGCCAGCGGCGCCACCGACGGCGACACCTGCATCGGGATCCGCTGGGCGTACGCATCGAGCTTCTGCAGCGCACTCGCCAGCCCGAGCGGGCGGCCGCTGATCTCGGCGCCCACCGCGTCGGCCTTGAACTCGCGCTGCCGGCTGATCGCGAACTGGATCAGCATCGCCGCGATCGGCGCGACGATGATCATCGCGAGCCCGGCGATCGGGTTGTTCCCCTCCTCGTCCGAACGGCCGCCGCCGAGCAGATAGCCCCACTTGGCGATGCTCGCGAAACTCGCGATCGCGCCGGCGAAGGTCGCGGTGATCGTCTGCAGCAGCATGTCGCGGTTCTTGATGTGCGCGAGCTCGTGCGCGATCACGCCCTCGAGCTCCTCCGGGCCGATCAGTCGCAGCAGGCCGTCGGTCACGCACACGACCGCGTGCTCGGGGTTGCGGCCGGTCGCGAATGCGTTCGGCTGATCGTGCGGCGCGATGGCGACGGTCGGCATCGGGAGTCCGGCGCGCTGTCGCAGGCGATCGACCAGCTCGTACAGCTCCGGCGCCTGCGACGGCTCGATGACCCGCGCGCCGTACGAGCGCAGGACCATCGAGGCCGAGTTCCAGTACATGAAGAGATTCATCCCGCCGGCGAGGAGCAGGGCGAACACGAGCCCCGCCTGCCCGCCGTAGACCCCACCGATCGACCCGAACAGGGCGGTGAGGCCTGCCATAAGGACGAAGACCTTCAGGTTGTTCATCTCGTTCTCCTGCAAAAGGTTACATGGCGGGTGTCAATCTGGCCGACTCACCGCACCATCTCTACCCCAATGGAGCAACCGCTGTGCCAGACCCGGACCCGCGGTGGACGATGGCCCCGTGCCGGACTACGTTGCCCTCACGATGTCCACTCCCTCCGACGCGCGCCGCGGACTCCTCGGCGCCGCCAAGAAATTCCTGCTCGAGAGCCCGAAGCCGCCCGCGCCGGCGCACTTCGAGCCTCCGCGCCTGACCTTCGCAGCCCTGGAGAAGATTCCCATGTCCCGTTCGCGTGAACGCATCCTCGCCAACCTCGAGGAGATGTACAGCGAGGCCTTCAAGCGGGCGAAGGCCTCCGAGGACGAGTCGCAGATGGCGCAGCTCGACTTCGCCTACCGCCGCGAGCAGCTCTACTTCGAGATCCTGCTCGACGTGCGCGACGCGACCGAGCGTCGCGCCTGATCCTGCCGATCGTTCGATCGTGGCGCTGAGCGCGCCGCGCAGAACCCCACATCCCGACCGATGCTACTCAAACATCTCGCTGTCGCCGCCATGGCCGTGAACATCGTGATCGTCAATGCGCGGGTCTGGACCGGTGACGCGCGCCGACCCTGGGCTGACGCCGTCGCGATCGAGGGCGATCGCATTCGGGCGGTCGGGACGAGCGCCGAGATCATGAAGCTCGCCGCCGGCGCGCGCGTGATCGACGCCAAGGGCGCGATGCTCGCTCCCGGCTTCAGCGACACGCACACGCACTTCATCGACGGCGGCTTCCGTCTCGCGTCGGTGCAGCTGCGCGATGCGAGAACGCCGGCGGAGTTCGCTTCGCGCATCAAGGTCTTCGCGGCGACGCAGCCCAAGGGCACGTGGATCGTCGGCGGCGACTGGGACCACCAGAACTGGGGCGGCGCGCTCCCCACGCGCGCCTGGATCGACTCGATCACGCCCGATCATCCGGTCTTCGTCACGCGGCTCGA
>JAYTNC010000447.1:0-2036 GCA_043748515.1 Gemmatimonadota bacterium
CCGATCGCGCGACGCGCACGACGATGCTCGCGCGGCTCGAGCTCGTGGTGCAGTCGCTGACGCTGATCACGCAGATCTTCTTCACGGGGCGGTTGATCCGCTGGCTCGGCATGGGGATGGCGCTCGCGTTCCTGCCGCTGGTGAGCGTGATCGGCTTCGCCGCGTTGGGGACGTGGCCGGTGTTCATGGTGGTCGCGGTGCTCGTCGTGGTGCGCCGCGCGGGCAACTTCGGGCTGAACAACCCGGCGCTGGAGATCCTGTTCACTGTGCTGCCGCGGGAGGACAAGTACAAGGCGAAGAGCTTCATCGAGACGTTCGTGTATCGGAGCGGCGACCAGATAGGGGCGTGGGGGTTCGCGGGGCTCACTGCCCTCGGGCTGAGCTTGTCGGGAGTGGCGTATGCGGTGGTGCCGCTGGCGGTGGTGTGGCTGGTGCTGGCGATGTGGCTGGGGCGGCGGCACGTCGCGCTTGCCGCGGGGCGCTGAGGCAGTCGAGCACGACGCCGGCGAGCGGTATCGCTCTACTGCAGGGCTTTTCGCGTGAGCGCCGCGGGCAGCGCCGGCGTCGCGCCCGGCTGCGTGCAGACGTAGGCCGCCACCACATTCGCCTGCATCGCGGACTCGTCGAGCGTCTGCCCGTTGAGCAACCCCACGAGCAGCGCTGCCGTGAAGGCATCGCCCGCACCGACCGTGTCCACCACCGTCACCTCCGGCGCGGGCGAATCGACCTCGCTGCTCGGCGTGAGCAGCAGCGCGCCGCGCGGCCCGCGCGTGAGCACCGCCATCCGCAGCGCGAACTTCTGCACGAGCGCGCGCAGCAGGTCCTTCGCGCTCCCTTGCCCGAGCGCGCAGAGCCGCGCCACCACCGGCAGCTCCTCCTCGTTGAGCTTCACCGCGTTCGCGAGTGTGAGCGAGGTCTTGATCATCTCCGAGTCGAAGAAGCGCTGGCGGAGATTCACGTCGAGCAACCGCCACGCCCGCGGCGGCGTGGCGCCGACCGCATGCCGGATGGTGTCCAACGAGAGCTTCGCGCGCTGCGCCAAGGTGCCGAAGCAGATCGCCTCGGCGCGGCTCACCGCGCCCTGGATGGTGGAGGACCAGGGGATCGCATCCCAGGCCGCGTCGGCGGCGATGGTGTACGACGGCTTCCCCTTCGCGTCGAGGTGCACATGCACCACTCCAGTCGCCTTGCCGCCGATGCGTGTGACCGCGCGGCGATCGACCTTCGCCGCGTCGAGCTTCTCGAAGGCCATGTTGCCGCGTGAGTCATTCCCCACCGCACTCACCAGGCACGCTTCGGCGCCGAGTGCGGCGGCGTGTATGGCGATGTTCGCCGGCGCTCCGCCCAAGTGCGCGGCACCGCCGGGGAGGAGATCCCAGAGCGTTTCGCCGACGCTGACGATCACCGGCTTGGTCGAGTCGCCGAGTGGGCGCGGGAGTGGTCGCGAGGCGCGGTAGGGAGGGGTGAGGGCCACGGGGGGAATCTGGCGGTCGGAAACGGCAGTGCGCCACTGAGGGCGAGGTGGTCCGTTGCGAAGACGACGGATGGCGGGACTGGCATCCGGGCGTGCAGCCTCATTCGGGTGGCGTTTGGCTACGCGGCCGACTAGCTTTCGCGCTCTGTCGCTGGGTGGTTGGAACGCTCGGCCGACGGGACGTGGCGCAGCCCGGTAGCGCACTTCCTTGGGGTGGAAGGGGTCGCAGGTTCGAATCCTGTCGTCCCGATTCAAGCAACGGCGGGGTCACTCTTCAGGGAGTGGCCCCGTTCGTTGTTTTGCGGATTGCGGGTTCGCCTCCGCCGAGCAGCTCGCTCCGCACCGCGATTGCCTTCGCGAGCTCCGCAACACTCGCACTCGGCACCCGTGCCTCCTCCGCGAACTGCGCCCACCGCCCCACGCTCGCCTCCACCCGCTCCCGGATTTCGCTCACCCGCGCTCTCTTCACCCCGTGCCGCGCGGCCAGCAGTTCGACCGCGCGCCAAGTCACACCGCTCTCGACTCCATCGACACTCATTCCGCGTCCGCCCCCGCGGCTCGG
>JAYTNC010000448.1:0-4753 GCA_043748515.1 Gemmatimonadota bacterium
GTTTCGCATTGCCATGGCGCGCTGTCGGTGCTGGAACTCGCGGCGCCCTGAGCGGCTTCTTCCGCCGGGTGGCGTGGCTCGACGCGTTCGACGCGTCTAGATTGCACCGTTCCAAAACGAATGCACGGAGTGACCGTTGGCTACGCATGAATACGAAGTGGTGATCGTCGGTGCCGGACCCTCGGGCATGTGCGCCGGGCTCTATGCCGGACGCTCGATGCTCAAGTCGGTCGTGCTCGAGCGCGGCTTTCCCGGCGGCGAGTTGCTCAATACCGAGGTCATCGAGGACTACATCGGCTTCGAGCATGTGCTCGGCCATGAGCTCGCGGCGAAGTTCCAGGCGCACGCCGAGAAGTTCGGCGCGGAGATCCGCACCTCGACGCCGGTGGAGTACGTCGAGAAGCGCGCCGACGGGCTCTTCGAGACCAAGGTCGAGAATGGCGACCTCTACGTCTCGCCCACGGTGATCGTCACGGCGGGCGGCACGCCGATCAAGCTCGAAGTCCCGGGCGAGATCGAGTACGCCGGCAAGGGCGTCTCGTACTGCGCGATCTGCGACGGCGCGTTCTACCGCGGCCACACGATCATGGTGGTCGGCGGTGGCGACGCCGCCTGCGAGGAAGCCGACTTCCTCACGCGCTACGCGGAAAAGGTGTACCTCGTGCATCGGCGTGACAGCTTCCGCGCGTCGAAGATCGTCCAGCAACGGGTCTTCGCGAACCCCAAGATCGCGGTCGTGTACGACACCGTCGTCGACGAGATCGTCGGCAAGGACGGCCTGATGACGCACGCGAGGATCCGCAACCTGAAGGGCGGCGCCGTCTCCGACCTCGTCGCCACGGGCATCTTCATCTTCGTCGGCTTCAAGCCGAACACGGGCATCCTCCGCGGCCACGTCGAGCATGATGCGTCGGGTTACCTCATCACCGACTCGAGCATGCAGACGTCGGTGCCGGGCCTCTTCGCGGCCGGCGACGTGCGGGCGCAGCTCACGCGGCAGGTCACGACGGCGGTGGGCGACGCCACGACGGCGGCGATCGCGGTGGAGAAGTACCTCACCGCGCGCAAGAACGGGCAGCCGGCTCCGCGGCCGCAGCCCATGTTGATCCCCGCGGCGGGATGAACGTCTCGTCGCTGGTCGTCGGGGCCTTCGAGGAGAACTGCTGGATCCTGCACGACCCGGATCGCGGCGAGGTCGTGCTCATCGATCCCGGCGAGGAGGCGACCCGCCTCTGCACCGAGATCGAGCGCCTCGGCGCGCGACTCGTCGCGATCTGGCTCACGCACGCGCACCTCGATCACATCGGCGGGATCAGCGGAGTCCGCCGCATCTGGCCCGGGGTGCCCGTGCATCTGCATCCGGCCGACCTGCCCGTGTACCAGCACGGCTCCCGTGCCGCGGCCATCTATGGACTGCCTTTCGAGCAGCCCGATCCGCCCGAGCTCGAGCTCGCCGAAGGCCAGGTGCTCGAGTTCGCCGGTGAACGCTTCGCGGTGTGGCATTTGCCCGGGCACGCGCCGGGACACGTCGCGTTCATCGGACGCGAGCACTGCTTCAGCGGCGATCTCCTCTTCGCCGGTTCGGTCGGCCGCAGCGATCTCCCGCTGAGCGATCCGGACGCGCTCGCGTCCTCGCTTCAGCGTATGGTCGGATTGCCGGCGGCGCTCGCGGTCCATCCCGGTCATGGACCCTCGACCACGATCGGTGCCGAGGCGGCTGGCAACCCCTTCCTCAACGGCGCCGCGCGCGTCCTCAGGCGCCGGGACTGAATCCGTGGCAACTCCTTACCCCCGCGGGGTAGATATCCTCATGCGTCTTCTCCTCGTCCCCTCCCGCCTCATGCGTGTTCGCCTGCTCCCCCTCCTGTTCCTCGCGCTCGGCACGACCGCCTGCCTCGAGACCCTGCAGCCCCCGGAGGGCCGCTTCGGCACGATCACGGCGGCGGCCTACGACAATGGCGCCGGAACGTACGTGCTGCGGCCCGAGGCCGCGTTCTACGACAGGACCGACCTCACCTACACGCCGGTGGTCGGCGACACCTGCGTGACCGCCGTGTACACCCCGATCTTGACGATCAGTGGCAGCCTGCTCACGCTCAACGCAGGTGAGTTCCTCTTCACGAGCATCGGCGGCCGCGTCGACACGCTCGCGCCGTTGGGGGGTCTCTCCCTTCGCGTCTATTCCGCGATCCGTCCGCTCGGGATCCCGTACACCCCGGGCGACACGCTCGCCGTCACCATCCCGGGCTCGGTCAGCGGGTTTCCCGCGTCGGCGATCTCGGTGCGCACCGCCGAGGCGTTCACGCACGATTCCATCCGCGTGCCCGGAGCGACCGAGGACCTCACGCTCGCGTGGACGCCGGCCCCGTCGGCCGGATCGCAGATGACCTTCTCGCTCCGGTACGCGAACGGCTTCTCGGGCGGCACGGCGAATGAGCAGCTCTTCTGTTCCTTCACCGACGACGGCACGGCGACGATCGACTCGGATTACCTGAGCGGCTGGCGCTCGGCGCTCAACGATGTGCGCAGCACCCGCGCCGTGCGCATCCGCTCGCGCGAGATCACGATCGACGGACGCACGCGGCTCAATATCATCTCCTCGTTCGGCCAACCGCTGCTGACGATCAACTTCTGATGCCTGGCGTCCGCGAGGAACGCGACCCGCTCGGCGCGGTCGAGGTCCCCGCGGACGCGTGGTACGGGGCGCAGACCGCGCGGGCCGTCGCGAACTTCCCGATCAGCGGACTTCGTTCGCATCCGCGGATCATCGACGCCGTCGTGCGCATCAAGCGTGCGGCGGCGTCGGTGCATCGGGGGACGGGGCGGCTCGACGCCGCGCGCGCCGACGCGATCGTCGCCGCGGCCGACCTCGTGCTCGGCGGTGCGCATCGGGATCAGTTCGTCGTCGACGTGTACCAGGCCGGCGCGGGCACCTCGCTCAACATGAACGTCAACGAGGTGCTCGCGAACCTCGCCAATGCGAGCCTCGGCGCGGCGCGCGGCAGCTACACACCGGTGCATCCGAACGATCACGTCAACATGGCGCAGTCGACCAACGACGTGATCCCCACCGCGATCCGTCTCTCGGCCCTCGCCGCCCTGGTGCCGGCCCTCGCATCGATCGACCGGCTCGCGAACTCGCTGCGGGAGCGCGCCGAGGCGTTCGACGGTCTGGTGAAGGCGGGACGCACGCACCTGCAGGACGCCATGCCGATCCGCCTCGGACAGGAGTTCGCCGGATGGGCGGGCTCGGTGGAGCGCGGCGTACGGCGCGTCCGCGAAGCCGCGGACTATCTCCTCGACATCGGCATCGGCGGCACCGCGGTGGGCACGGGCGTCAACGCCGAGGTCGCGTACGCCGAGCTCATGGTCGAGGAACTGCGAGTGCGCACGCAGTTGCCGCTGCGCGCCGGAGCGGACCGCGTGCAGCTGATGCAGAGCATGGGCGACGCCGCCGGACTGAGCGCCGCCTGGCGCACGCTCGCGCTCGACATCGGCAAGCTGGCGAGCGACCTGCGGCTGCTCGCGAGCGGGCCCCGCACGGGCTTCGACGAGCTCCGCCTCCCGCCGGTGCAGCCGGGCTCGAGCATCATGCCCGGCAAGGTCAACCCGAGTATCCCGGAGATGGTGAATCAGGTCGTCTTCCAGGTGATCGGGCACGACGCGACCGTCTCTGCGGCGGCCGAGCATGGTCAGCTCGAACTCAACGTCATGATGCCGGTGATCGCGCAGAACCTCGTCTCGTCGATCGAGATCCTCGGCAATGCCGCGCGCGCGCTCGACGAGCGGTGCATCCGCGGCATCGAGGCCAACCCTGCGATGCTCGCTCACTGGGTCGAGCGCTCGGCCGCGCTCGCGACCGCGCTCGCGCCGCGTATCGGATACGCCGCCGCCGCCGCGCTCACCAAGCGCTCCGTCGCCGAAGGAGTGTCGGTGCGCGAGTTGGTGGTCCGCGAGGGGATCCTCACGCGCGAGGAGGCCGAGCAGGTCCTCGACCTGCGGCGGCTCACCGAGCCGGGGGTTCCAGGCGCGGCGGGCGACGCGGGCGAGACCCGAACGCCCTTGTCCCGATAGGGCGTGCTAGGGCATCTTGCAGGCGATGCGAATCACTACGTGGGCCGAATACGGCGTCATCTGCTCCCTGCACCTCGCGCGCCGCTCCGACGAGGGGCCCGTCACGGGTCGCGACATCGCCGCCCGCGAGAAGCTGCCGGGGGACTACGTCGAGCAGATCCTCCTGCGGCTCCGTCGTGCGGGGATCGTGCAGAGCACGCGCGGCGCGAAGGGGGGCTACGCGCTCGCCCGTCCGGCGGAGCAGATCACCGTGCGTGAGATCATCACGGCGGCCGAACTCGTGACCTTCGACCTGCATTGCGAGACGCATCCGCTGGACGAAGTGCGTTGCGCGCAGTCGTGCGACTGCAGCATCCGTCCGGTGTGGACGCTGTTGCAGAAGCGGATCGACGAGGTGCTTGAGGGCGTTCGGCTCTCCGATCTCCTGCACACTGAGCCGCAGGTGCGCGAACGGGTCGGGCTCCCTGTGCTCGTGCGGCAGTAGGGGACGCGGTGGCGTTTCCGTTCACGCAAGCGTGGCGCGCCGAACGCGAGCGGCAACGGAAGGCCGCAACCGTTGCACGGTCGATGCAGCGTGAGCCCGAGCCGGCCGACGTCAGTTGGCTCGCCGACGCCGCGGCGAACGGAGACGAGGACCACGCCCGTTGGGAGCTGCGATACGCGCGGATCGCGCTCGGGC
>JAYTNC010000449.1:0-2090 GCA_043748515.1 Gemmatimonadota bacterium
ACGAAGCGCCCGACGCGGTCCGCAGCGTGCTCGTGCACAACCAGCTCGGTCGCCATGTCGAGGTCACGTGGACCGGCAGCCCGTCGCTCGACGTCGCGCGCTACGTCGTGGAGCGCGTCGTCGGTGACGGCGCCGCCACCGTGGTCGCGACGGTGCCCTCGCGCGGGACCTTCTTCGTGCGTGACACGACGGCGACCAAGGGTCGGCTCGCCCGCTGGCGGGTCGTCGCCGTCGACAGCGCGGGCAATCGCGCCGCGCCGCTCGGCGACACGCTCACCTTCCGCGACCTCACGCGTCCGCCCGCGCCGCGCCGCGCGACCGCGATTCGCCAGGCCGGCGTCACGACCGTGCGCTGGGAACGCGTGGTGAGCACCGATCTTCGCGGCTACGTGGTGTATCGCGCGGAACGGACCGACGGCCCGCGCACGAAGCTCACGCCGGTGCCGCTGACGGTGCTCGAGTTCGTCGATCGCGCTGCACCGCGCGGCGTGCGGTACGTCATCCGTTCCGTCGACGCGTCGGGCAATGAGTCGGACGAGAGCCCGGTCGCGCTCGTGGTGGAACGCCCGTGATGTCGTGCTCCCGCCTCCTTCTCGTCGCGATGGCGAGCGCGATCGCCGCGCCGGCTCCGGCGCAGGGCGGGGCATCGCGCACGCGGGCCGTCGACGCCGCACTCGCGCCCACCATGCAGGCGTTGCGCGCGGCCCTCGCCGATCTCTCTCGCGCCGATCGCGAGTTGATGCCCTCCGAAGGGGAGAGCACGCTGCGCTCCGTCGACGACGCGCTGCTCGAGCGGCGTTCCGTCGCGCGCGCGCGCGTCGCCGCTGGGCTCGACTCCCTGCTCGCCGCCGGCGCGAACGGGCGCACGGCGATCCGCGCGCTCGCCCTCGACTGGCCGGGCGCCAATCAGGTGCGACGCGCCGAGGTGCGTGCGGCGTTCCGCGCGAACGACGCGGCCGATGCGCTCGCGAGCGTGACGCGGCTCGCTGAGGTCGCACCGCGCGACACGCAACTGCTCGGCTGGCGCGCCGACGCGCTCGACGCGCTCAAGCGCCCGGCCGACGCGCTGCGTGCTCGGCAGGCGCGGTTCGAGATCGCACCGGAGGACGCAGCCGCCTGGCGCGTGGTGCTCGCGGCGCACGAGGCCGCGGGCTCGTTGTCCCGCCTGCGCGAGAGCCTCTCTCGCTTGCGGCTGCTGCATCCCGACAGCCGAGTGGTCTGGGAGCGGGAGATCGAGATCCTGCACCGGCTCGGTCGGCGCGAAGAGGCGGCGAAGGTGTCGTCGGACTCGACGTGGAGGCGGCCGTGAGCGTGCGTCGTGCTCTCGTGGTGCTCGCCCTCGCGATCGCGCCGCAGGGCGCGTTGCGCGCGCAGTCGGCGGTGGGCGCGCCGACGGGCGCCGCGACGGGCACGGACACGTCGGGCAGCTTCTCGTGGCTCACGCGCCGTATCGGGGGGCAGGCACAGGTCTTCTCCGAGGTCTACGGCATCTCGGGGATGGATCGCCGCCGCCCGGGCAGCACCTGGCGCGTGATCGCGTCGCCGCGCCTCGGCATCTTCGGCGGCACCGAGGTCGGACTCGACCTGATGCTGTCGTCCGAAGGCAACGAGGCGCGGCAGAACATCAATCAGGTGGCGTTCGAACCGAACTGGGGTTGGGGCCAGGCGCACCTCGGCGACTTCGCCAGGGACTACTCGCCGTACACGATGAACGGGCTGCGCATCCGCGGCGCCGGGCTCGACATCGATCGCGGACGCGTGCGCGCGTCGGTGCAGGGTGGCCGTAGCGCGTCGCTCATCCCGACCACCGCCGACGGGCCGACCTATCGGCGCAGCGTGATCGCCGCAGCGTTCGGCTTGGGACGCGCCGACCGTTCGATCGATCTCCGCTTCGTGCGCGCGCAGGACGACGTCATCCCCGACGAGACGCCGGTGTTCGACACGCTCGGCCTCGACACGCTCCCCTCGGACCTGCGCCCGCAACAGCGCAACCGGCCGCAGGAGAACGTCGTGATCTCGCTCGGCAGCTCGTTGCGACTCTTCGAGCGCAAGCTCTCGCTCAAGGGCGAGGTCGCGGGCGCGGTGCTCAC
>JAYTNC010000450.1:0-3702 GCA_043748515.1 Gemmatimonadota bacterium
CTACGTCGACATCCGCGCGCAGGACGTCGTCGGCACCGTGCAGATCCAGGCCACCGCACTCGGCTACACGAGCGCGAGCACGACGCAGCAGGTCACGGCGCCGCGCTTCCTGCTCTACTTGAGCACGACCGTCCGCACGACGCAGGCGCCGACGAACATCACTGTGCAGGCCGCTGACGCCAGCGGCAACGCGCATTACGTATGGGAGCCGGTGACCGTCTCGTTCGCGTCGTCCAACCCGGGCGCGGCGACCGTGGACAGCGCGTCGGTCGTGATCCCAGCCGGCGACTACTACAACAGCGGCGCGCGGCTCCTGCCGGTCGCGCCTGGCACGACGACGATCACGGCGAGCGATTCGCGCGTGCAGAGCTATCGGTACAACGAAGCCACCGCGGCGGTCTCGGTCGTGCTTCCGAGCCTCGCGACGAGCTGGGGCGCCTCGCCGCTCCGCTTGGGCGTCGGGCAGTGGGCCAATCCGTACGTCTACCGTCCGGATTACCCGGCGTCCCCGCTCACCGTCTCGCTGACGCACGCCACGAGCGCGAGCGGTTCCCCGGCGAGCGTCCTGATCCCGGCGTCGACCAACTACGAGTACGCGCGCATCACGGGCGCCGCGATCGGCGTGGACACCATCACGTTCGCTGCGGCCGGACACACGCCGGCGGCCGGCGCGGTCACAGTCGGCCTCGGCCGCGTCGACGGGATCGGCGGCTGGCCCGCCAACATCACCAGCGACTCGGTCGCGGTCACACTCTACTCGCGTGACATGGACGGGAACGGGCGCAACGTCAGCGCGGCGACGACCTTCAATCTCGTGGTGAGTGGAGCTGCGCTCGATGTGCGCGGCGGCGGGGCGATCGGCACGGTGACGAGCGTGACGATCCCGGCGGACGCGTCATCCGTGACCTTCTACCTGCGCCGCATAACCAACGGCACGTCGATCGTCACCTTCACGAATGCGAACTACACGACCCACGTGTCACCGACCGTGACGGTCTCGGGAGCCCCATGATCTCGCTTCGCGCACTCTGCACCTCATTGCTGGTCGCGACGCCGCTCGCCGGTGCACTGGCAGGTCCGCTCGCGGCGCAGGCGCCGCGGCTGCCGGCGGCCAGCCCGCCGCCGCCCGCTCCGGTCGAGGCACCGAGGCTGCTCGCGCCACCGGTCAACGCGGTGGCACAATGCGGGGACTTCACGTTCGTGGTCGCGCCCGAGACGCCGTCGGCCTGCGCCGCGCGCGGCGGCTTGAAGGTCGTGCTGCCCGGTGCCCGGGCTGCGGCTGTCCCTCCCACGGCGCCCGCGGCACCCGCCGTGCGCGCGACTGCACCGCAACCGGCAGCGACCCTGCGCGACGACGCGCCGCCCGCGGGCGCGACCATGCGCTGCCGCGACGGCAGCTGGCTCTCCGGCACTCCTAGCGCCTCGCGCTGCGACCGGAATGGCGGGCTCTCGGTCATCCTGCCGTCGACTCCGCCCGCGCCGACCCGGACGCCTTGAACACTCGCAGGCGCGAGCCGGTGAAGCGCACCATCGACCTCTCCGACACGGAATCGGGCTGTGACGCTGTCACCCCCATGAACGGACCTTCGTGCGCTACCGCCGCTTTCTGACCTGGCTCTGGGCCTCCTGTGTGCTCGGCGTGCTGGCGTGGTATCTCCTGCGCCCCGAGGACTTCACCGCAGAACGCTTCGAGCAGGTGCTCGCGGGTTGGGGACCGTGGGCCTTCACGGGCTTCGTCGCCGTCTCGATCGTTCGTGGCGCACTGCTGATCCCGAGCACCCCGGTGGTGCTCGCCGGGGGCGCCTTCTTTCCCGAAGCGATACCGGCAGTGCTCGTGGTCTCGATGCTCGGGATCCTCGCCTCGGCGACCCTCCTCTATCGCTTTCCGGCCTTTGCGGGCTACGATACGGTGTTGGCGGAACGGTACCCGGCCAAGCTCGCCAGTCTCAGGGAGAAGCTCGCCAAGCCGGGGGCGATGTGGTTCGTGGCGGCCTGGGCGTTCTTCCCCGTGGTCCCGACCGACCTCATCTGCTATGCCGCCGGCCTGGTGCGGATGCCGTACCAACGCATGATCCTGGGTATCATCATCGGGGAGCTGCCGCTGGTCACAGCGTATATCCTCCTTGGTACGAAGTTGTCCGGCCTCCTCCCGACCTGAGCGTGCGCGCATGGCTCTGCACATCAAGCACCTCAAGACGTCGGGGACCATCGTCCGGAGTTCGCCCTTCCTGATCAGCCGGCTGTTGCGCGCGATCGACTTCACGCGCGCGCGCACGATCGTCCAGCTCGGCGTCGGCACGGGATGCATCACGCGGGCGCTGCTGCGTCGGATGCACCCGGACGCGCGCCTCGTGTCGCTCGAGCTCAACACGGCGTTCATCGAGGAGAACCGCGACCTCACCGACGCGCGCCTCACCCTCGTGCAGGGCTGCGCCGGCGACCTTCCCGACATCGC
The DNA here is from genome assembly GCA_043748515.1 of Gemmatimonadota bacterium. Classification (GTDB taxonomy): domain Bacteria; phylum Gemmatimonadota; class Gemmatimonadetes; order Gemmatimonadales; family Gemmatimonadaceae; genus Pseudogemmatithrix. The sequence goes on from JAYTNC010000450.1 coordinate 2,456, forward strand.
GCGCGACTTCGGCCTCGGCGAGATCGACTACATCGTCTCGAGCTTGCCGCTCGCGATCATGGACGACGACCTCGTGGAGCGGATCCTCACCGTGAGCGAGTTGCTGCTCGCCGCGGACGGGATGTTCCTGCAGTACCAGTACTCGCTGAGTCAGCGCTCCAACCTCGAGCGGCGGTTCCGGGACGTGCGCGTGGGCTTCACGCTCGCGAACATCCCGCCCGCGTTCGTCTACGAATGCTCCCCGGGAATGGCCCGCGCCGCGGCGCGCTGAGGAGCCTCCGATGGACCGTCGCGCGCACTGGGAGCGCGTCTACGCCGAGAAGTCGCCGGACCAGGTGAGCTGGTTCCAGGCCGAGGCGCGGCTCTCGCTCGATCTCATCACACGCTCCGCCCCTCCGCCCGCCGCGTCAGTCGTGGATGTGGGCGGCGGTGCATCGCGACTCATCGACGGCCTGCTCGCGCGCGGCTATCGCGATCTGCGGGTGCTCGACCTCTCGGCCTCCGCGCTCGCGGCGGCGCATGCGCGCCTCGGCACCGCGGGCGACCTCGTGCGCTGGACCGTCGGCGACGTGCTCGAGGCCGAGTTCGCGGCGGGGAGCGTCGACGTCTGGCACGATCGTGCGGTATTCCACTTCCTCACCGATCCGGCCGATCGCGCGCGGTACGTGGAGCAGGTGCGGCACGCGGTGCGGCCCGACGGTCTCGTGCTCGTCGCAACCTTCGCCGAGGACGGGCCACTCAAGTGCAGCGGACTCGAGGTCGTGCGCTACTCGCCGGAGGCGCTGCATCACGAGTTCGGCGACGACTTCGTGGTGCTCGAGAGCCATCGCGAGGCGCACCGCACGCCGTGGGACGCGGTGCAGCAGTTCACGTACTGTCTCTGCCGCTACGCGCCCGGCCGCCGCGGGCAGCGAGCCGCGTGAGTCGCGCGCTTCCACTCGCGCCATCGGGCGGCGCACCTCTCGGCACGCTACGCGCGGAGGATCGCGCGCGCGCCGTGCGGCGTGGGCAGTGGCTCACGTGGGCTACGCTGCTCTACAACGTCGCCGAGTCGGTGATCGCGCTCGTCGCGGGCGTGCTCGCGGGGAGCGTCGCGCTCATCGGCTTCGGGCTCGACAGCGTGATCGAGGTATCGGCGAGCGGCGCGGCGATCTGGCGGCTCACGCACGACGCCGATCCGCACCGGCGCGAGCGCGCGGAGCGCACGGCACTGCGCCTGATCGGCTGGTCGTTCCTCGCGCTCGCGG
>JAYTNC010000451.1:0-3482 GCA_043748515.1 Gemmatimonadota bacterium
CTCGCCGACTTCGCGCCGCTGGGCGTGAAGGGCATCTCACGACTCGCGCTGAGTCCGGCCGGCGACCGCATCGCATTCGTCGCAGCGGACGTGAACTCGCCGTGAACGACCGATCGACGCGCGCGTTCGCCGATCACTTCTCGGCGCATGCGGCGATGTATGCATCGTTCCGGCCGCGGTACCCGATCGCGCTCTTCCACTGGCTCGCGCTGATCTCCCCCGGCACCGCGCTCGCGTGGGACGCGGGCACGGGGAACGGCCAGGTCGCGACCGGGCTCGTCACGCGATTCGCGCGCGTGGTCGCGACCGACGCGAGCGCCGACCAGATCCGTCTGGCGGCCACGCATGCGCGCATCGACTACCACGTGGCGCAATACGAGAGCGGGATCGCCGACCACGTCGCGCAACTCGTCACGGTGGGGCAGGCGTTGCACTGGTTCGACGCCGATGCGTTCTGTCGTGAGGCCCGGCGCGTGCTCCAGCCGGGCGGCGTGCTCGCGGCCTTCGCCTATGTGCACAGTCAGGTCTCGCCGGCCGTCGACCTCGTGGTGCGACAGCATCACGACGTCACGCTCGGGCACTACTGGCCGCCCGAGCATCACTGGATCCACGACGAGTACCGCTCGATCGCCCTGCCGATCGACGAACTCGTCGCGCCACCGTTCGAGATGCGCGAGGAGTGGACGCTCGCGCAGTACACGGGCTTCCTGCGCTCGTGGTCGGGGACGCAGCGCCTGATCGCGGCACGCGGCGAGGAGCCGATCAGGGCGTTCGAGCGCACGCTCGCCGAGGCGTGGGGTGTGCTCGACCGGCGCACGGTCAGGTGGCCGTTGCTCCTGCGGGCGGGTGAGATCCGCTGAGTGCGGAGAGGGATCGCGGCGCGCGGCTTGCGCCTCGAGGCCGCACGGGGTGAGTGTTCAGTCATCTCCCACCCGAACGTCCGACAGATGCTGACCAAGCCCGCCGCCCGCGCCTCCAAGCCCTCCTCGACCCCGGTCCGCGACGCCGCCGACGCGCTCGTGCGCGCCGCGAACGAGAGCTGCCATCAGCATGGCCGGCTCTCGCGTGTGCTCGGTCACGGGCTCGACGACCTCGAGCTCGAGGGCGTCGCCGAGGTGGTGGAGGTGTGCGACAAGATCCTCGCGGCGGCGACGACGCGTTACGAGGAGATCGCCAAGGACGGTCCGGGCACCGCACCCGCGAACGTCTGGCATGCGGCGAACGCGCTCTGGATGGCGAGCCGGGAATACTGCCGGCGCCACGAGGGCAGCGACGCGATCGTGACCAAGCTCCGCAAGCACGGCGCGGCGCAGCTGAACTCGATCAGCGTGGAGTACGAACTCGAGATCTCGGCGCGGATGTCGCTCAAGCAGGCCCTGACGGCCTACCTCGCACTGCGTCCCGATGCGGCCTAGTTCGCTCGCTCGGCGCCCCGCCGCGGCCTAGTTCGCTCGCTCGGCGCCCCGCCGCCTAGTTCTGCTCGGAGGCCTCGGCCCAGGCTGCCATCGCGGCGTCGAGGTCACGCCGGGCCTTCGCGAGTTCCTTGTCGAGCTGGGCGGCCTTGCGTGCGCCTTCCGCCGTGCCGTCGTAGAGATCGGCCTCGGCGAGCTGCCCTTCGATCTCCGCGACGCGCGCTTCGTGCCGCGCGACCGACTTCTCGGCGTCGTCGGCGGCGCGCTTGTTGGCTTTGCGTGCGGCCTGCGTGTCGGTCTGCACCGACTGGGCCGGCTTCTTCGGGTTCTTCTTCGCCGTCGCCTTGTCCTGCGCCCGGCGTGCGTCGGCGGCATCGGTGACGGCGCGCGAGGCCTTCGCGACGCGAATCGCCTTGTCGGCTTCCCACTCGACGAACGGACCGTCGAAGTCGGTGATGTGCGTGCCGTCGAACGCCCAGACGCGCGTCGCGAGTTCGCGCAGGAAGGCGCGGTCGTGGCTCACGAGGATCACCGTGCCCTCGTACTCGTCGAGCGCGTCCTCGATCGCCTCGATGCTCTCGACGTCGAGGTGGTTGGTGGGCTCGTCGAGCACCAGCAGATTGGCCTTGGCGAGCGTGATGATCGCCAGGGCGATGCGCGCGCGTTCGCCGCCCGAGAGCGACGCGATGCCGCGCATGACTTCTTCGCCGGAGAAGCCGAAGGCGCCGAGGTGATTCTGGATGGCGCCTCGGGTCCAGAGCGGCCGCAGGTCGGCGATCGCGTCGTAGATCGTCTTCTGCAGCGGCAGGTCGGCGAGGTCCTGACGGAACCAGGCCGGCTGGATCGAGCCGCCGACCTTCGCCTCGCCGCCGGCGGGCGCGCGATAGCCGAGGAGCGTGGAGAGCAGCGTCGACTTGCCGGCGCCGTTGGGCCCGACGAGCGCGATCACGTCACCGCGCTGCGCCACGCCGTTGAAGTCGTGGACGAGCGTCCGGTCGGCGACCTTCACCGTGAGGTGGTCGGCGGCGATCACGCGGTCACCGCCGCGCTCGGACGACTCGAGCCGCAGCGACATCGCGCCCGCCGAACCCGGCGGCGGCGTGAGGCGCGGGAGGCGCTCGAGGCGCTTGCGACGGCCCTTCGCCTGCGACGTGTTCACGCCGGCGAGGTTGCGGCGGATGTAGTCCTCTTCCTTCGCGATGAACTTGCGCTGGCGTTCCACCTCGCGGTCGCGCGAGAGGCGGCGTTCGGTGCGCTGGTTGACGAAGCTCGAGTATCCGCCGCGATACGACTCGGATGAGCCGCCTTCGATGTGGAGCATGTGATCGGCGACCTCGTCGAGGAAGGCGCGATCATGCGAGATGACGATGACCGTCTCGTCGCATTCCTTGAGCCAGTTCTGCAGCCAGTCGGTCGTCTCGATGTCGAGATGGTTCGTCGGCTCGTCGAGCAGCAGGAGTTCGGCCGGCGCGATGAGCTGCGCGGCGAGCCCGACGCGGCCGCGTTCGCCGCCGCTCAGCGAGGTGACGGGGCGCGTCTTGGACTCCTCGGCGTCGAAGCCGAGGCCCTGGAGGACAGCGTCGACGCGGGCGTGGAAGGTGTAGCCGCCCATGTCGGCGAAGCGCTCCTGGTCGCGACCGAACCGTTCGAGCACGTTGTCGGGAGTCTTCTCCCCGAGCACGGCGAGCTGCGCGGCCTGTTCGGCGAGCGAGTGCTCGAGTGCGACGACGTCGGCGAAGGCGGTGGCGGCCGCATCCCAGACGGTGACGATGCCTTCGAAGGCCCGATGCTGGTCGAGCAGGGCGTGACGCAATCCGGGGCGGCGCGCGACGGTGCCGGCCGAGGGCTGCATGGCGCCCGTGAGGATCCTGAAGAGCGAGCTCTTCCCGCAGCCGTTGCGCCCGACGATGCCCCAGCGCTCGCCTTCGGCGACGGTGAAGGTGACGTCCTTCAGGAGCACGGTGGCGCCGAACGAGATGCCGACGTTGGAGCAGGACAGCAGGGTCACTGAGCGATCAAGGCTGAAGGATGGAGGATGAAAGATAAACGGCCCGACGCCCTCCTCGGGAC
>JAYTNC010000452.1:0-2819 GCA_043748515.1 Gemmatimonadota bacterium
TGATACGTGATCCGGCTCGCGTCGAGCCGGTACTCGTTCGGGTTGTAGACGTCGAGGATCAGGTCGAGCGACCCGCCCTGCAGTCCGATGCCCTTCACCTGCACGTCCTTCACCGTGACCACGGGGTTGGCGAAGGCCTGACGCGCGAGCGACGCGCATCCCGACACCACCGCCACCGCGACCAGCGCGAGTCCCATCATCCAGCGACGCATCATGGCTCCTTTCGTTCCGTTGGTTCCCGTTGTTCCCGCAGGGCCCGCCACCAGGCGAGCCGCTTCTCGACTTCCTTCTCGAACCCGAACGGCCCCGGCACGTAGAACGCGCGGTCCGCGAGCTCATCCGGAAGGTAATCCTGTGGCAGGTACCCTTCAGGGGCCGCGTGCGCATACTGGTACCCGTCACCGTAGCCCAGTTCCTTCATGAGCTTGGTCGGCGCGTTCCGGATGTGCAACGGCACGGGCGCGGCCGGCGTCGCGCGTGCGGCGTCGAGCGCGGCATTCCAGGCGGCATACACGCGGTTGGACTTCGGCGCGGTGGCGAGGTACACGGCGGCCTCGGCGAGCGCGAGTTCCCCCTCCGGCGAGCCGAGGAACTGGTACGCGTCGCGCGCGGCGATCGCGATCTCGAGCGCGCGCGGATCGGCGAGTCCCACGTCCTCCGACGCGAACCGCACCGTGCGTCGCGCGATGTAGAGCGGGTCCTCCCCGCCCTCGATCATCCGCGCGAGCCAGTAGAGCGCACCCTGTGGATCGGAGCCGCGAAGCGATTTGTGGTAGGCCGAGATCAGGTTGAAGTGCTGTTCGCCCGACTTGTCGTAGACGGCCACGCGCTGCTGCAGCGCGCCCTCGATGATCTCGCGGGTGATCGTGATCGCGGCGGGGCGATCGGCCGCGGGAGCATCGGCACCGGCTTCGGTATCGGCCGCAGGGGCGTCGGTATCGGCTGCGGGAGCGCTGCCGGCCGCCGCCTCCGCGAGCAGCGCCGCCGCCTCGAGCACCGTGAGCGCGCGCCGCGCGTCGCCGTCGGCCTGCTCGGCGAGCATGGTGCGCGCCTCCTCCGTGAGACCGAGGCCGCGGCCGCCGAGCCCGCGCTCCTCGTCGGCGAGCGCGCGGGTCAGCAGCGACTCTATTGCCTCGCGGCCGAGCGGTTGCAGCACGAAGACGCGCATGCGACTCAGCAGCGCGCCGTTGAGCTCGAAGCTCGGGTTCTCCGTCGTCGCGCCGATGAGCGTGAGAAGACCGCTCTCCACGTGCGGCAGCAGCGCGTCCTGCTGACCGCGATTGAAGCGGTGGATCTCGTCGACGAAGAGCACCGTGCGCGACCCCAGCTGCCGACGCTTCTCCGCCTCGCCGACGATCTCGCGGATGCGGGGCACGCCGTCGGTCACGGCGCTGAACGGCACGAACTCCCCTTCCACGTGGCGCGCCACGAGTCGCGCGATGGTCGTCTTGCCGGTGCCGGGCGGGCCCCAGAGGAGGATCGAGCCGGTCTCGCCGCGTTCCATCGCGACGCGCAACGGTTTGCCGGGGCCGAGTAGATGTTCCTGCCCCATGACCTCGTCGAGCAGGCGCGGCCGCAGCCGCGAGGCGAGCGGCGCGGCGAGTGGCCGTTCGAAGAGACCCGGCGCCGACTCGGCGCCGCGCGCGCGCGACGGGCCTGAACGCGCCACGCTCAGTGCCCCATGAGCGATCGCAACACGAGCGCGATCGCGCAGCCGGCGAAGAAGGCCGCGTTGTGTCCCCAGCCGGGTTTGCCCTGGAACTCGGGTATGAGATTGGACGCGCCCACATAGAGCGTCACGCCGGCCGAGAGCGCGAGGCCCCAGTGCGCCAGCGGATCGAAGAGGCCGGTGAGGATGACGCCGAGCAGCGTCGCGACGCCGAGCGCGGTCGCGGCGCCGAGGGCCGCGGAACGGCTGCGGCCCGAGGCGATCCAGAGCGACGCGATCGCGAGGCCCTCGGGGATCTTGTGAAGGAACACAGCGCCGAAGACCAGCACGCCCAGCTCCTCGCTCACGGTGAACGCACTCGCGATGGCGACGCCGTCGACGAACGTGTGCAGGAGCAGGCCGGCGAGCGCCGAGGCGCTCACGGCGCGGCTCACATGGTGCGTTTCCTCGCCGAAGTGGAAATGCCCGACGAGTGCGTGCTGCGTGAGATGCACCGCGAGGAAGCCCGCGAGCACCACCGGCGCGGCGCGCACGCCCGAGTGCGCGAGCGCCTCGGGCAGGAGGCCGACGATCGCCACGACGACGAGGAATCCCGCCGAGAAGGCGAGAAAGAACTCGAGCGATCGCGGGGACCAGCGCGGGCGCGCAGTGATCGCGGCGGCGCCGACGAGATTCCCCGCCGCGGCGAGCACGGCGTAGACGAGGGAGGACACGCTGGGAATCTAGCCGACGCCGGAAGGCGTCAGCGGGCGCCGGAGGGGGCGCCGCCCATGGCACGCACGAGGCCGCGCAACGCGAGCTCGTAGCCGTCCGCGCCGAAGCCCGCGATGATGCCGATCGCGCCCGGCGCGAGCCAGGAGTGCCGGCGCTCGGGTTCGCGCGCGTAGATGTTCGAGAGATGCACCTCGACGTACGGCAACGAGACCGCGGTGAAGGCGTCGCGGATCGCGAGGCTCGTGTGCGTCCACGCTCCCGCGTTCACGAGGGCCGCCGTCACCACGCCGCGGCAGTTGTGGATCGCGTCGAGCATCCGCCCTTCGTCATTGAACTGCGAGAAGAGCAGCGTGACGCCGAGCTCGGCGCCCACCTCCTCCAGCCGCGACTCGATCTCGGCGAGCGTCGTGGTGCCGTAGATCTCCGGCTCGCGGAT
>JAYTNC010000453.1:0-1871 GCA_043748515.1 Gemmatimonadota bacterium
CCTGGATCAAGGAGAAGCTTCCGAACGCCGCCGATCACATCAAGCGCAAGCTGCCGTCGATGTACCACCAGTTCATGCAGCTCGCGAACATCGACATCACCGCGGTGCCCATGGAGGTCGGGCCGACGACGCACTACATCATGGGTGGCATCCGCGTGGACGGCGACACGCAGATGTCCAACGTGCCGGGTCTCTTCGCCGCCGGCGAATGCGCCGCGGGGCTGCACGGTGCCACCCGCCTTGGCGGGAACTCGCTCTCCGACCTGCCCGTGTTCGGCACGCGAGCCGGCGAGCACGCGGTCGAGTTCGCGAAGACGAACGCTGCGGTGCGCATGGCACCGGCGGACGCCGACGCGTCGGTCGCTGCCGCACTGGAACCATTCGAGCGCGGCGGGAGCCCTGAGGCACCGTATGCGATCCAGCACGAACTGCAGGGGATGATGCAGAAGCTGGTGGGAATCGTGCGCGAGGAGGGTGAGATGCGGCAGGCACTCAGCGGCGTCGCCAAGCTGCGCGATCGCGCGACCAAGGTGGGCGTGCACGGCAACCGCGAGTACAACCCCGGCTGGCACACCGCGCTCGACCTGCATCACCTGATGACCGTCGCTGAGGCGATCACCCTCGCGGCGATCGAACGCAAGGAGAGCCGCGGCGGGCACTTCCGCGACGACTATCCCCAGAAGGACCCCGCCTACGCCACGTTCAACATCGTACTTCGTAAGGGCACGAGCGGTGCGATGGAACTGGAGCGACGCGCGATCCCGCCGATGCCGGATGAACTGAAGGCCATCATCGAGGAGCAGAAGGCCTAATGACAGTCCACACATTCAAGGTCTGGCGCGGCGAGCGCGGGACCGGCGCCTTCAAGGACTACACCACCGACATCATCGAAGGCATGGTGGTGCTCGACGCGATGCACCAGATCCAGGCCGAGAACGCCAACGACCTCGCCATCCGCTGGAACTGCAAGGCGGGGAAGTGCGGCTCCTGCTCGGCGGAGATCAACGGCCATCCCAAGCTCATGTGCATGACGCGCATGGACGAGCTGCCGGCGAACGAGCCCGTGACCGTCGAGCCGATGCGCGCCTTCCCGCATGTGCGTGACCTCGTGACCGACGTCTCGTGGAACTTCGAGCAGAAGAAGAAGATCAAGAAGTTCAAGCCGCGTGCACCCGACGCCGCCGACGGCACCTGGCGCATGATGCAGTCGGACGTCGACCGGGTGCAGGAGTTCCGGAAGTGCATCGAGTGCTTCCTCTGCCAGGACGTCTGCCACGTCCTGCGCGACCATCAGAAGCACGATGAGTTCATCGGGCCGCGGCACTTGGTGTACACCGCGGCGCTGGAGATGCATCCGCTCGACACCGAGGATCGCATGCGCGACCTCAAGGACGAGCACGCGATCGGCTACTGCAACATCACCAAGTGCTGCACCACGGTGTGCCCCGAGCACATCGACATCACCGACAACGCGATCATCCCGCTCAAGGAGCGCGTGGTCGATGAGTTCTTCGATCCGGTGGTGAAGTTCGTCCGCCTGCTCCGAGGGAAGCGCACATGACGCGAACACTTCCGCAGCTCAAGCCCATCACCAAGGCCGGCGTCGTCGCCGCCCTGCTCAAGGGGCATCGCTACCGCGTGCTCAACGACTCGATCGCCGCCGAGAGCATCTGCCTGGACGTGTTGGCGATCGAACCGGAGAATGTCGAGGCGCTCGTGATGCATGTGCTCGCGATCACTGACCAGTTCACGGCCGGGCACGCCGAGGACCTGGCGCGCGCCGGCGCGGCGGTCGGTCGGCTCGGTGATCCGTACAAGCACGCCTACTACAACGGCGTGATCGCCGAGCGGTGGGCCAAGTCGGTGCTGCA
>JAYTNC010000454.1:0-6506 GCA_043748515.1 Gemmatimonadota bacterium
GCCTTGATCGCCGTGAGCGGCGTGCGCAGGTCGTGCGAGAGCCCGGCGACCATCGAGGCGCGCAGGGCGTCCGCCTGCTGGAGCACCTCGGCCCGCTCGGCTTCGGCGACGAGGCGGACGCGTTCGATCGCGAGCGCGGCGTAATAGGAGAGCGCGTTCAGGAACCGGCGCTGCTCGGCCGTGAGGGCGATCGGTGCGTGGTGGGTCAGGACGAGCGAACCCGCCGGGTGGCCATGCGCCGAGAGCGGGAGCACGAGCCGCGGCAGCTCGGAGGAGTCGCCATCGGGTTCCGCGTCGCCCGGCTGTCGCGCCGGGATGATCTCGCACCGGTCCACGCCGAGCGAGGATCGGATGACCTCCGTGATGGTGCGCACCGCCTCGTCCGCGCGCCCGACGCTGAGCGTCTCGGCCCCGAGGCTCGCGATCCGCTCGATCTCATCCGCGCGCAACCGGGCCGCGTCCGCCTGCGAGCGCGCCTCGGTGACCAGGCGCTCGGCGATGAGGGCGGTGATGAGGAACGCGACGAGGACGACGACGTCCATCGGGTTCGCCATCACGAGCGAGTCGAACTGCTCGATGAAGAAGAAGTGGAACGCGAGGTATGCCAGCACGGCGAGCGTGCGACCGAGCCGCCGGCCGCCGCTGGCGCTGCCGCCCAGCACGATGAGCAGGAAGGCGAGTGCCACGTGCACGCGGTCGATCCGTCCGCGGATCGCGACGAACGCGAGCGTGAGTGCGCCGAGCGCGCCGAGCCAAATCAGCCAAGGACGCAGCGCCAGGCGCGCCCGTTCGCTCACTCCTCCTCCTCGTTCGCCTCGAACCGGTAGCCGACGCCCGGTTCGGTCACGATGACGCGCGGCGCGTAGGCGACGGTCTCGATCTTCTTCCGAAGGTGCGTGACGTACACGCGCAGATACTGTTGCGCCTGTCCGTAGGTGCCGTCGCCCCAGACTGCGGCATAGAGCTGCTGGTGTGTCATCGTGCGGCCCGCGTTCGCGGCGAGCGCGGCGAGCAGGGCCCACTCGGTCGGCGTGAGGTGCACCGGCGCGCCGTCGCGCTGCACGCTGCGGCGCGCGACGTCGACCGTGAGGTCCCGCACGCGGATCGGGCCGGGGCCGGCCGCGCCGCGCCGCGAACGCCGGAGGTGTGCGTGTACGCGGGCGCGAAGCTCCACCGGACCGAACGGCTTGGTCACGTAGTCGTCCGCTCCGGCGTCGAGCAGTGCCACCTTCTCTTGCTCGCCATGGCGCGCCGAGAGCACGATGATCGGACTCGTGACGTGCGCGCGGATCCGACGGCAGACCTCGAGCCCGTCGATGTCCGGCAGGCCGAGGTCGAGCAGGACGAGATCCGGCCGGTGCGCGAGCGCGAGGGCGACGCCCTCGATGCCAGTCGAGGCGTTGAGCCACCGGTCGCCGCGCTCGCACACCGCCTCGCTCACGACGGCGCGGATGCTCGGCTCGTCCTCCACGAGGAGGATCGTCCGGCCGGGGGTGGACTGCTGCGCGCTGCTCATGCCGAAACCTAGCGGCTCGGGGGAATGCGAACGTCCCCGGTCCCGCACTGCGCGGGACCGGGGACGTTCGATGCTGCCTGGCGGGGTCGGTGACCCGCCTGCTACCTCACGACACGACCGGGCTCATGAGATCGTTCACCGCCTTCTTGAGCATGTCGACCTTCGGCTTGTCGCACGAGTTCGCGCGGTCGCCGTTCAGCTCGGTCGAGAGCTTCTGCAGCGCCTGCGTCCGCGCCGCACCCGTGGCGCGCTCGGCGGTCTCGAGCGCACGGCGCACCGCGCTCACGCGCGAGGCCGAGAGGCAACGGCCGCGCTCGAGCTGGTCGACGAACGCCTTCGCCAGCGAGAACGAGGGCGGCCACTCCATCTTCGGCTGACCCTGCGCGTTGAGCTGGTTCCAACGCACCGTATTGGCTGCGTCGATCTCGTTCTGCGAGATGAACTCGGTCGGTACGAGCTGGGCCACGTCCATGCCGCGCGCGATCTCCGAGCTCACGATGTTGCCGTTGTACCAGTAGACCGACCACGAGCCACCCATCGTCATCCGCGTGGAGTCGACCGGCCCGCGGTCGAAGAACGCGATCTCCTTCGGATTGGCCGCGTCGGTCCAATCGAAGACCGAGATGCCGCCCTGATACCATGACTGCACCATCACGTCGCGGCCGGGGATCGGGATGAGCGATCCGTTATGCGCGACGCAGTTCTCGTTCCCCGTCTGCACGGTCGGGATCTTGTAATAGCTCTGGAAGCGGAGCTTGCGGTTCTCGATCGTGAAGATCGCGTTGGAGCCCCACTCCATCTTGTCGGTGGCACGGCACTTCGGCGCGCCGCCGCCGCCCCATTCGTCTGAGAAGAGGATCTTGGTGCCGTCGTTGTTGAACGTGGCCGAGTGCCAGTAGGCGAAGTTGCTGTCGGCGACGGCGTCGAGGCGCACCGGGTTGATCGGATCGCTGATGTCGAGCAGAAGCCCATGGCCTTCACAGGCGCCGCCGGCGAGTCCGAGCGCCGGGTAGACGGTGATGTCGTGGCACTGCGCGCCGGCGCTGACGGGTGAGCCGGGAACAGCCGCCCCGGCGCTGAACATCCGGTTCACCAGCTCCTGCAGCCCGGTGCGGAAGGCGGCCGAGTCGGCCGAGGTCGCCGCACCGGTGCCGCCACGCGCCTTCACGATGCTGTCCAGCTGCATCTGTGCGAACTGCGGCGGCGCGACGATCTCCATGCCGCTCGTGGGGATCTTCGCGGTGAAGAGTCCGCGCGCGCGGGCGGCTGCGGCTTCCTTGGCGGCAAGCTCGATGTCGGCCTGCGACTCGCCATGCTCGGCCGGCGCAGTGAGGCCGGCGAAGATGTTCGCGCGGTTCACGACCGCGGCCGAAGCCGGATCGGCGAGCGGGACCTTGATGATCTCGATACGCAGCAGCGACGAGTTCGGGTTCTGGTCCGGCGTCTGCCGCACACAGCCCGGCAGCTCATTCGGCGAGCGGACGCCCGCCGAGCCCGAGACGTAGATGTAGATGTTGTCCTTGTCCTTCGGGTCCTCGAGCACGGTGTGCGTGTGCGAGCCGCGGCAGGTCTGGACGTTCGCGATCAGTTTCGGCTTCCGGATGTCGCTGATGTCGAAGACGCGCACGCCGCGCACGCGCATCGCGCTCACGGTGTCGGGGACGCCGCCCGGGGTGCAGTCGACGCGGCCGTTGTTCGCCTCCGCCGACATGAACATCAGGTTGCGATAGACCGACACGTCGTTCTGCGAGGCGGGACAGGTGAAGGCCACGACCATCTTCGGGGAGGCCGGGTCGCTGATGTCCCACACGACCGGGCCGTTGTAGTTGCCCTGGATGACGTAGTTGCCGGTGAAGGCGAGGTCCGAGTTCGTCTGGCCGAGGAAGCCCGGCGGCGACACCGCCTTGGCGACGACCTTCAGGCCGGAGAGAGCCTCGCCCGCGTTGAACAGGCCCGCGGAGAGTCCGACACGGCGGTCGGACAGGCGCGCGTCGCCCGAAGGTGCCGGCGTGGTCGCGGGCGGCGAGGCGGGGGCACAGGCGACCACGACCGAGAACAACGAGATCGTTGCGATTCGACCGGACAGGAACGAACTGCCGGGGCGGCGCGGGCGAACAACGGACATCAACGACTCCTGGGAGAGTGGAGGATCGTGAACGGACCTGTGAGTGGCACTGCGACCGCTCGCGTCACTGCGACGGGGGCGGGACGTCGAGCTCGAGCAACATCTGGAGCATCCGGCGGATCTCGGTCGTCTGGTCGACTTCCACGTCGGCCGCGAACTTGAAGATCGTCTCGTTCTGCCCTGCGCCGTGGTGCGAGAAGAGTGTCTGCACCATCGTGACCGCGCCGCGGTGGTGCTGGATCATGTACGTGAGGAAACGCTGGTCGAAGGTCGGGCCGCGCGCGGCGCGCAGCGAGTCCATCTGCGCCGCCGAGAGCATGCCCGGCATCTCCATCGCGTGGCCGGAGTGGGCTGAGTGGTCCATGCCGGGCATCGCGGGCATCGCGGGCATCGCAGCCATCGCGGAGGCCTGGCCAGGCATCGTCACGTTGCCCAGCGAGTCGACGGTCGGCGCCGGCGCGTTGCGGTCGCCGAGCCAGGTGCGCATGAGCGAGATCTCGTCGGTCTGCGCATTGATGATCCGCGCCGTCAGGCGCTGCACCGCCGCGCTCGCCCCCTGCGACTCGGCCCACTTGGAGATCACGATCGCCTGCGCATGATGGTGGATCATGCCCGACATGAAGTCGATGTCGGCCTGCGTGTACGGATAGCGCGCACTGTCGACGCGGGCGCGGGCCTTCGCGGCCTCCGGACCCATCTCGTAGGCCGGGAAGCGTTGCGCGCGCGACGCGCCGCAGGCAGTGAGCGCCGCGAGGCCGGTGAGGGCGAGGATCGAGCGGAATCGGGGAGACATGGGGCGGGGGGGCATTCGAGGATGAGACACGGCGGCCTCGCCGATGGTTGACAGCCAAACATACTCCGCCAAGCCCCGGAGCGTTTCACTACGGTGCGCCCCAGGCGCGCACCGGGCGCGCACCGGGCGCGCACCGGGGCGCCCCCGCGCGCCCGAGTGCTTGACGCTCGCGGCCCGCGGACTTACGCTCGCATTCATGGCGAACTCCGACCTGTCCGACCAGACGCGCCCCCCGCACGCGGCCACTCCGCGCCCGGCCACGCCGCAGCCCACCGTCCGGCCCGCCGCGGCCGTGCCCACCGTGACCGTGAAGGCGGGGACGGGGACCGAGATGCACGCGCTCGTCGGTCCCGAGCAGGGCGAGACGAGCTTCGCGCTCCGCCGCTTCATCATGCAGCCCGGCGGCGGGATGCCGTATCACACCAACCTCGTCGAGCACCAGCAGTACGTGCTCCGTGGACGCGCGCGGATCCGCATCGGCGACACGGTGCACGAGGTCGCGGCCGATCACACCCTGTTCATCCCCGCGGGCGTGCCGCACTCGTACGAAGTCGTCGAGGGGCCGTTCGAGTTCATCTGCGTCGTGCCCGCCGTGCCCGACCAGGTGACGCTCGTCAACGACTGCTGACGGAGCGAGCGCGGCATCAAGTCGGTCCGCCGCGTTCGGCCGCGTTCGGCCGCGCTACTGCTTGCGTGCCACCCCGTCGCGCCGGGGATCCGCGATGCCGATCCGCTTGCCGTCGCGCCGCACGAAGACGCCGTGCACGCCGCCGAACGCGATGTCGGCCACGCGGCTCGTGGGCTTGTAGCCCGCGGCGACGAGCGCGGCGTAGACGTCCGTGCTGAAGCCCGGCTCGACCTCGACCTCGCGCCGGTTCGGGTTGGTCTGGATCCGCGGCGCGTGGATCGCGCGGCCGGCATCCTCACCGTACGCGAGGATGCGCACCGTGACCTGCGTGATCGCGGGCTGGATGTACTGCGATCCCGCCGCGCCGATCACGAGCCGCACGGTGCGGCCGTCGAGGATCATCGTCGGCGCCATCGTCGAGTTGGCGTAGCGCTCGGTGCCGCGCGTGCGCGCGTCGAAGTTCGCGGCCGAGGAGTTCAGGAAGAATCCGCCCGTGTAGACGCCGGAGCCGAACAGCACACCCACGGTCGTCGTCGCCGAGACGGCGTTGCCGTCGGCGTCCACGACGGCGAGGTGCGACGTGAAGCTCGTGTTCTCGTCGCTCGCCGCGGCGTCGAACGCATCGACGGGTCGCACCGCGCTCGCGTACGGATACGACGCGCACGCGGCCGGCAGCGCCGCCGCGTCGTGCGGCCAGACATTCCCGCGCGCGATCGAGTCGCGCACCGGCGCGGCCGCGACCTGCGCGCGCTCCAGCGCGTACGAGGCGCTCCCCACGCCGCGCGCCGGCACCGCCATGGTGAACGGATCGCCGCGCCACCAGCCCGCGTCGGCCTGCGCGGTGCGGAGCACGCCGGCCATCGCGGTCACGGCAGCGGGCTTGTCGGTGAACCCGCCCGCCGACGTCACGCCCGCGGCTTCGGCCATCTGCAGCATCTGGAGCACGGCCGAGCCGCCCATCGGCGGCGGAGCGGTGAGCACCGTGTAGCCGCGCCACGCGGCGCAGAGCGGGATCATCGTCGCGACGGGGTAGCGCGCCATGTCGCCCGCGGTGATCAGGCCGCCGCGCGCCTGCACGTCCTGCGCGAGTCGCTCGGCGACCGCGCCCTCGTAGAATCCGTCAGGCCCGTCCTGCGCGATCCGTTCGAGCGTCGCGGCGAGCCGCGGCTGCGCGAGGCGGTCGCCCGGCCCGAGCGGCTCACCATTCCTGAAGAACGTCGCGCGCGCGGCCGTGTCGGCCTCGAGCTTCGCGCGTGACGAGGCGATCGTGCGCGCGAGCAGCGGACTCACGATGAAGCCGTCGCGCGCGAGCGCGATCGCCGGCGCCATCACCTGCGCGCGCGTGAGCTTGCCGAACTTCCGCTGCGTCTCGAGCAGGCCCGCGACCATCCCCGGGACCGCGGCCGCGCGGCCGGCGGGACGCGATGCCGCGGGTCCGCTGTCG
>JAYTNC010000455.1:0-2280 GCA_043748515.1 Gemmatimonadota bacterium
GCCGTCACTCGCGACCGGGTCGTGACGCAGCCGTCGCATTTCGTCGGAAACACGAGCCGCGACGACGCGTCTGCACGTGTTGCGAGCATATGGGTCCGCACTTTGCACTAGGCTCCAGGTGTGTCGCGGCCCTGCGGGGCCGAAGCGGATGGCGCCGGGCTCTCGTGATGTCGCGGTCGCCGCACCGGGCAAGGGGCCCAACACCAGAAGGAGGAGCAGGATGGCGATCAAACCGAGTAGCGATGAGCGCAGCTTCGGCGCCGACCGGGAACGTCAGCGCGAAGTCTCCGACGAGAGCGGACGCTCCGCTGGTTCGTCCAGTGCCGCGGATGGCGCCGACGACATGTCGGAGGACGGCGCCGCGCGCGCACGCAGCAATCGCGGCTTCGCGTCGATGGATCGAAGCAAGCAGCGCGAGATCGCGAGCAAGGGTGGCCGCGCGGCGCACCAGAAGGGCACGGCGCACGAGTTCGACTCCAGCGAGGCGCGCGCGGCCGGCCGAAAGGGCGGCGTCACGGTGAGCCAGAATCGCGAGCACATGGCCGCGATCGGTCGCCGCGGCGGTGAGGCGCGCGGTGCGAACAGGGCGGCTCGCATGCAGCAGGGCTCCGAGAATGGCGCGAGCGCGCCCACGAGCAATCGCCAGGGCACGCAGCGATTCCAGGGCGATCGCGAAGTCGGCGTCGGCGCGAACGGCGCGCAGCCCGCCACCAACGCCGGCGGTCAGGGTACCGCCCGGTCGAGCGGCAACTCGCTGGGCGGTGAGCGGAACACCGGCGCCACGAGCCCCGAGCGCAACGTGGAACGGCCGTAGCACCCGCTGGCGGCCAGAGCCCGCTGGCGGCCAGAGCCCGCCGGCGAACGGACGACGAGGCTGCACCTCGGTCTCGACTGGGAATGGCGGACGACGCCATTCCCAGTTTCGCATTCAGCATGTGCCTGGCTACATCTTCATCCGCAGTCGCGCCGCTCACCTCATCGTCCTGCCATGTTCCTCGCCTGCCTGCTCGCCTGCGCTCGCGCCCTCATGGCCGATACCTCGGCATCCACCGGCGCGCAGGACCCTGCGTGGTCGGCGGACGGACGGCTCGCGATCGGTATCCGCGGCGATCTCTGGGTGCGCACCACGACGGCGGGAGCGCCGCGATGGACGCAGGTGACCCGCGGCCCGTCGTGGGATCGGCAACCAGCATGGGTCGCGGACGGATCGGCGATCGTCTTCACATCCACGGCGTCGGGGACGGCGCAGCTGTGGCGCGTGTCGATGGCGCGCGACGGCGCCGTCGGCGCTCCGGAGCGCGTGACGGCCTCGCGCGATACCGAGAGCGACGCAGCGGTCCGAGCCGATGGCTCCATCGCGTTCGTGCGGGGTCGCGGCTCCGTCGCGAGGGTGTGGATACGTGGCGCCGACGGCGCGGAGCGACGGCTCACCAGGCGAGAGGCCGGCGGCGAGCGATGGCCCGCCTGGTCCCCGGACGGCTCGCGCATCGTCTACAGCTTGGTGAGCGAGGCCCGCACTCGCCTGCGCCTTCACGTCATCGCTGGCGACTCGAGCCGTGTTCTCGTGGAGGATCGGGACGCGGAGCGCGCCGTCTGGTCGCCGAGCGGCGATCGCATCGCCTTCGCCACGCGCTCGCCGCGCGCGGGCGTGTGGATCACGACACCTGACGTTCGATACGTGAACCTCGTGAGCGACAGGCGAGCGGCCCCCGCATGGTCGCCGGATGGCCGCACGCTGGCCCTCGTCGAGCTTCCATTCGCCGACGTCGGGTACAACGGCGATCCCGATCGCCTGGGCGACCGCGAACAGCGCGACCGACTGTCGCCGATCGGCCGGCTGTGGTTCGTCGATACCCCTGTCGCGCCCGACGGTGGCCGCATGGCCGAGACACTCGCGACCTCCGACCGCGCTGGACGCAACCGGGAGACGTTCGCCGCCGTCTGGGCCGAGACCGACAGCCTGTACTTCGCCGCGATGCCCGCTGCGCACGCGCGATGGGTGGCCCTGCGCGATCGGTTCGCACCGCGCGCCGCGGCGGCATCGTCCGACGACGCGTTCGCCGACATCCTGCACGAGATGCTGCGCGAGCGACCGACACTGCGTCAACCAGCGAGCGGCCGAGCGGCGGTGTCGAGCGCGCACCCGATAGCGACAGACGCCGGCCTGGAGATGCTGCGCCGCGGCGGCAATGTCGTGGACGCCGCGGTTGCGGTGTCGTTCGCGCTCGGCGTGGTGGAGCCCGACGCGAGCGGCATCGGCGGATACGGACAGATGCTCGT
>JAYTNC010000456.1:0-8344 GCA_043748515.1 Gemmatimonadota bacterium
TTCGTGAGCTTCTTGGAGAGGTCGATCTCCGGGATCACGTCGGGGATGTTGATCGGCGCGGTGAGCACCTGGAACCCCTTCGCGATCGGCGGCGGCGCGACCACATCCGGCGGCGGCGGCGCGTCCTCGGGCGGAGGCGGCTCGTCCTTCTTGATCTCGACGAAATCGACCTTTTGGACGACTTCCTCGGCCGCCGCCTCGACCACCTGCTTCGTGGCGAGCACCGACATGCCGATGACGACGGCGTGGAGGACGAGCGAGAAGATTGTCGAGCCCAGGCTGCGGGTCTTCTGGGGCTTCGACTCGATCAGGTTGTTGAACACGCGTACGTCTCCGAGAGTGAAAAGTCGCGTGACGGCGCCCCGAGGGACGTCGACCGTGCCTGATAGTATCCGCGCCTGATGCGAGCCGTAATCGGGAGAAGATTAAGATTCGCTTAACTGGCCGTGAGCATTCGCCATCGGAGCGCGGCACGGTCCGCCTCCCCCTGCTCACCAATACGATACCCCCGCGACGTGAAGGGACCCCGGGGCATTCGATGAGGATTCGATGACGGCTGCGGCGACGGCGGTGGCCGTCTCAGTCGCCGGCGGGCGACGCGGGGATCGTCACGGTGAAGGTGCTCCCCCGCCCGAGGCGCGAGGCGACGTTGATCGTGCCGCCGTGCGCATGGGTGATCCACTGCGCGATCGCGAGGCCGAGACCGAAGCCACCGCGCTCCGCCCCGCGCGAGCGAGCCCGGTCGGCGCGCCAGAAGCGGTCGAAGATGAACGGCAGGTCGGCCGCGGCGATGCCCGCGCCGGTGTCGTGGACCGCGAAGGCCGCGTTCTCCCCGCGCCGCTCGAGCGCGACCGTCACGGTACCGCCGCGCGCGGTGTACTTGATCGCGTTCGTGAGAAGGTTGAGGAAGAGCTGCCGCAGGCGTACCGGGTCGCCCTGCACCCCCACCGGTTCGATCGCGGCGAGCTTGACGGTGATGCCCGCCTCCTCGCCAAGGATCTCCGCGGTCTCGAAGACATCCTCGACCATCGCCATGAGCGCGACCGGCTCGCGGTGGATGTCGAAGCGTCCCTCGTCGGCGCGGGCGAGGGTCAGCAGCGAATCGACGAGGTCCGACATCCGGGCCGTCTCGGCGAGCGCCTCCTCGAGCGCCGGCAGCTGGTCGCGGCCGGGGTTCTTCGAGCCCATCGCGCGCTCGATGTCGGCGCGGAGCACGGTCAGCGGAGTCTTGAGCTCATGGCTCGCGTCGGCGGTGAAGCGCCGCAAGGCCGCGAACGACCCCTCGAGCCGCGAGATCATGGCGTTGATCTTCTCGGCGAGGCGATCGAGTTCGTTCTCGTGGGTCTCCACCGGGAGGCGCCGGTGGAGCGAACGGCCGTCCTCGATCGCCTCGAGGTCGGCGATGAGGTGATCGACCGGTTCGAGATTCGCGCCGGCCAGCCCCCACGCCGCGATGACGGAGAGCAGGAAGATCAGCGGGAAGGACACCAGGATCGGCGCGAAGATGTCGAGGCGGAAGAGCTCGAGTTCGGCCGCCGAGGCCGCAGCCGCCACGCGCAACCCCGGCCCGCGCTGCGAGGACCGACCGAATTGCACCTGAACGAAGAGCCGCGACGTCAGCGAATCGAGCGTCACGAAGCCGGCAGGGCGCTCGGGCGTGAATGCGCGCCTCACCGTCTGCATGAGCTTCTCCTGGTCCCTCACCCAGAGCTGCGCGACCGGCCCGCTCACATAGAGGACCCGCGTCGAGTCGGCGACCACGAGATACCCGGGCAGGGCGGCGAGCCGGCTCCCGACGCTGCCGGAGAGCGGCGGGAGCTGCACCGGATCGTCGGCGACCACCACGCGGTCGTAGAGCCCGGTGCCGGCGCCCTCGAGGATCGCGCTGCCGAGCATGGCGATGTTGCCGACGCGCTGCTGCAGCGCCCCCTGCGCCGAGTTGCGGCTCGCCGAGACCATCACCGCGGCGAAGACCAGCAGCGTCGCGCCGAGCGCGATCGCATACGCCAGCGTGAGACGTCCGCGAATGGTCTTCACGCGCCGACCTCAGCCCTTGAGCACGTAGCCCACGCCGCGCACGGTCGAGATCAGCTTCTTCTCATGCGGCGCGTCGATCTTCTTGCGCAGGTGGTTGATCACCACGTCCACGATGTTCGTGCCGGGGTCGAAGTGATACCCCCACGCATACTCGGTGATGAGCGTGCGCGAGAGTACGCGGCCGGCATGCCGCGCGAGGTACTCGAGCACGAGGAACTCCTTGGGCGTGAGCTCGACCGCGACGCCGGCTCGCGTGACCTCGCGCGCGTCGAGGTCGACCACGAGGTCGGCGACCGTGATCCGCGGCGAGACGATCGCGCGTGGGCGCCGAGCGAGCGCCTCGACGCGCGCGAGCAGTTCCTCGAACGCGAAGGGCTTGGTGACGTAGTCGTCGGCGCCGGCGCGCAGCGTCTCGACCTTGGCGTCGATCGCGTCCTGCGCGGTGAGCACGAGCACCGGCTTCTCGAAGCCGCGCGCGCGCAGGTTGCGCAGCACCTGCTGCCCCGAGCGGCCGGGCAGCCGGAGGTCGAGCACGATGAGGTCGTACGGCTGCGAGCGCGCGAGCGCCTCGCCCTCTTCGCCGTCCGCGACGAGATCCACCGACCAGCGGTGCTCCTCGAGCCCGCGCTTCACGAACTGGCCGACCGTCGGGTCGTCCTCGATCACCAGGACCTTCATCTATTCCACCACCGGGAGGAAGATCCGGAACGTGCTGCCCTGCCCCAGCGAGCTGTCGACCTCGATGCGTCCGCCATGTTCCTGCACGATCCCATAACAGATGGAGAGCCCGAGCCCGGTGCCCTGCCCGGGGGGTTTGGTCGTGTAGAAAGGGTCGAAGATCTTGGTGAGTTCGCCGCGCGCGATCCCGTGACCGGTGTCGATGACCTCGGCGATGGCCCCGCTCGCGGCGTCGGGGCCGGGGCGCGTCACGATGCGTACCATGCCACGCTCGCCCATCGCGTCCATCGCGTTGAGCAGGAGCGCCATGAAGACCTGCACGAGTTGCTCGGCGCTCGCCTTCGGGACGCGGCCAAGGAGCGGATCGAGCGCGGTCTCGACGCCGAGCCGCTTGAACCGCACATGGTGCTTGAGCAGGAAGAGCGTCCGCTCGATCACCTCGTTGAGGTTCACGCGCTCCTTGCGCGGCTGTTTGGGGCGGCTGAAGTCGAGCAGGCCGTCGACGATCTGCTTGCAGCGCACGACCTCGTTGTCGATGATGCCGAGGAAGTCGTGCGTCTCGGGCGCGACGGTCACGCCCGACTTCACGAGGTCGTCGATCCGGTAGCCGAGCGACTCGGCGCAGGCGGCGATCGTCGCGAGGGGATTGTTGATCTCGTGCATGACGCCGGCGGCGAGCTGGCCGATGGCGGCGAGCTTCTCCGACTGCGAGAAGCGCTCCTGCGCCTGCGTCCAGTCGGTGATGTCCTCACCGATCGTGATGACATGCGTGACCGGCCCGTCGCCGAGGCGCATCGGGATCTTCGTGATGCGATACGTGCGCGCCTCGCCCGAGGCGAGGCTCTCCATCTGGTATTCCTGCATGCGCCCGGTGGAGAAGACCTCCTCGAACTCCCGACGCAACATCTCGCCGGGCTGCCGGTGGAGGATCTCGAAGATCGTGCGACCGATCGCCTCCTCGCGCGAGACGCCCTGCATGCCGGTCTCGCGCTTGCGGTTCCAGCTCTGGATGCGGTACGCGCGGTCGATCACGTAGAGCCCGAGCGGCAGCGAGTCGATGATCTTCTCGGTGAAGCGGCGTCCGCGCTCGATCTCGGCCGTGCGGGCCGCGACCTCGACCTCCAGCTGGCGCGAGCGTTCAGCGTGCGCGAGCTCGGGGGCGAAGAGATTCGAGAGGGCGGTGATCAGCAGTCGATCCTCGTCGCCGATGGGACGCCCGGGGCGCACGACGAGCGCACCGACGCGCCGTTCGCCGAGTACGATCGGCTCGACGCAGAGGCGATCGGCCGCACGTCCGACAGGACCTCCGGCCGCTCCCTCGGCCGCGCGGCCTGGCGTTGCGACGCTCGCGGCACCTGCGAGGCCGGTGCGCACTTCGGACTCGGTGGCGACGGCCGGACCGCTGTTCCAGCCGCACGAGAGTCCCTGCGGGGTGTGCAGCCAGACGGCCGCTTCACTCGCGTCGAGCGTGGTGCGCAGCGACTGGAGGATGCGCTCGATGCTCGACTCGAGCGGGCGCGCCGACGCCAGCTCGGCGCTGAAGCCCGCCAGGACGGCGAGGGCGCGCGTGGCGCGCTCCCCGTGGGAGTCCGTGAGAGGCGGCGAGGAGGTCACGTCGGTGTCGGAGGCGATGGGCGGAAGGTACGCCCCTCGCGGGGGGTGCGACAAGGTGAGACGTCGGCGCGCAAAGTCCGCCCTCGGCGCGTCATCCTCCGGCCGTCATCCCTCAGCCTGCTTGCGAAGAGAGCTTCGCGATCTCGGCGAGGAGTTCGGCGTTCTCCCGACGCGTGCCGGGGGTGTCCTCGATGAAGCTCCAGCGGACGATCCCCTGCTTGTCGATCAGGAAGTAGGCGCGGTTCGAGAAGAAGCGCTCCTCGAGCAGCGTGCCGTAGGCGCGGGAGACCTCGCGCTTGAAGTCGGAGGCGAGGTCGACGGACATCGCGAACTTCGCCTTGTACTCCTTGAGCGACGGCACGGCGTCGACGCTGATCGGGATCACCTGCACGCCGCTCGCCTCGAAGGCCGAGTAGTCGTCGGTGAAGGCGCAGAGCTCGGCGGTGCAGGTCGACGTGAACGCGAGCGGGAAGAACGCGAGGAGCACGTTCTGCTTGCCGCGGAACGACGCGAGCGTGAGCCGGGCGCCCGTGGTGTCGAGGGCGAAATCAGGCGCCACGCTGCCGACGGAGGGGACCGAAAGCGTCATGAATGCTGCACGGTGTGATGTTCGGGGAATGGAGCGTGCCGGGATCGAACCGGCGACCCCCTGCTTGCAAAGCAGGTGCTCTCCCAGCTGAGCTAACGCCCCCAGAACGGCCAGAACGGGCGGAATATAACCGAGAGGAGTTGAAAAGGAGAATGTCCGACTCGGCCGGATCGTTCCAACCGGCGGGGCCAGCCGCCGGAACTCACGACACCCTTCCCTGCGCTACCGGCGAGCAACGAAAGCGGGCGGCGCGCCACTCGGCGCGCCGCCCGATTCATCACGCTGCCCCGCCGGACTACTCGTGCGCCGGCAACGGCTCCATCGTCTCCGCGTCGACCGGCACCTGGACTTCGTCCCGGTACGGCGAGGTCATCTTGAAGACCTGCGCCTTCGGGAAGGCATCCATGAACTGCGCGTAACTCCACACGAAGACCCCGAGGAAGCCCGCGAAGATCCCGAGCTCCCAGAAGCCGAGCGGCGCGTGTTCGACACGGGTGCCGTAGAGCGACGGATACACCTCGGTGTAGCGCGTGAACCAGAGGCCGACGAACGAGCAGGCCGCGAAGAAGGTCATGGTCGGCGCGTAAAGCTTGGCCTTCACCGAGAGCAGACCGAAGAACGGCAGCACGAAAGTGAGAACGGCGGCGAGCATCGTCGTCGTGGTCCAGGCCCCGGTGAGGCGCAGCGTGAAGAAGTGCGTCTCCTCCGCGAGGTTGCCGTACCAGATGATCAGGAACTGCGAGAAGGTCAGGTAGCCCCAGAACGCCGTGAAGGCGAACGACAGCTTGCCGATGTCATGGTAGTGCTTGTCGGTGACCAGCTCGGGGAGCTCGGGGAACTGCGCCTTCCACCAGCGCAGCAGCACCGCCCACGTCATGAGCGCCACGAGCCAGCCGCCCATGAAGACCTGCCAGCCGTACATGGTGCTGAAGAAGTGGAAGTCGAGCGACATCGAGTGGTCCCACGCGAGCATCGACCAGCCGAAGCCGAAGACGATCGCCATGACCACGGCGAGCTTGCCCTGCAGCGAATGCGTCGAGTGCAGTTCGCGACGCTCCTCGCCGAAGGAGGCGCGCATCTTCGCGCGGAGGCCGGCCGCCCACGAAGCGCCGTGCTCGGGCGTGATGCCGACGTCGAGTCGCACCGAGGTCCAGACGTACCAGACCTGCAGCAGGAGGATCGCGCCGAAGACCACGACCGTGCGGGCGTAGAAGAAGCCGTGATTGAACCAGGTCTCCTTCTCCTGGATGAGCTCACCGGTGCCGACGAGGTTCCACCACGGATAGATGTGGTCGCGGCCGCCGAAGATGATCACGAGCAGACCGACCGCCGCGAACGGCAGGAAGGCCACATAGCCCTCGAGGAAGCGGATCACGCCGCGCGACCAACGCGCGGTGGTGATGCGCTGCACCGCCGAGAACATCACCGCCGCCGAGGCGATGGTCGTGAAGAAGAGCCAGTTAACGAGGAACGCCTGCCAGGCGCGGGCCTCGCCGGTGGCCGCGCCGACCGCGAAGAGCAGCATCCCGATGATGCCCAGGACGAGGCCGCCCTTCTTGGCGATCGCCGGCATCGACTTGGACTGCAGGACGCCGACGAACTGGTCGCGCGGCGGGGAGTAGTGATGCTGGCCGCTCATTCGTGGTCTCCGGTGTTCCCGGCCGGCTTGCCCGCTTCGGCAGGCTTCTCGGCCTTGGGCGTGATGCCGGTGGTGCTGGGCTTCAGGTACGACGAGGGGACCGTAGGGCCGACCGCCGAATAGCCGGGGAGCTTGTCGCCGGTCTGGCCCGGGAAGCCGACCGCGCCAGTCGTCACGGCATGCTGGCCCTGCAGACCGCGGACGTAGTTGACCACGTCCCAGCGCATGTCTTCGGGAATCCGGTTCTGCGACGGCATCAGGCCGCGGCCGTTGCGGAGCATGCCGAAGAGGTAGCCGTCGGTGCGCGCCTGCGTCGCTGCGCCGTTGATCGCCGGCACGAACGCGTACGCCGGATTGAGCGCGGCCATCGTGCCCTTGCCGTCTCCGAGATCGCCGTGGCAGACCGCGCAGTTGATCTGGTAGAGCTTGTGCCCGTTCTCGATCGAGCGCGCGTCGGCGGCGACCGGGTTCACGAGCGTCGACATCGAGTCGACGGTGGCGGGCATCGCGGCGTACGAGACCTGCCACGAGGCCAGCGCGATGCCGGTGGTCGGCACCGATCCCTGCGGGTTGCCCCGGAACGGCGTCGTGTCGCCGGCGATCGTGTCGAAGCCGAAGTACTGCCAGGTGCCCACGGAAGGCTGCTGCCTCATGTCGGTGAGCCACTCTTCCTGCGTGCACGCTCCGAGGAGGAGCGGCAGCGCGATCGCGGCGAGCCGACGGACGTTGTTAGCGCTCACCGCGCACCTCCACCGCGCCATGACGGCGCAGGATCGCTTCGACTTCGGCCAGCTTCTCGGGCGCGCACTCGCACCAGACGCCGTAGCTGCCGTTGCTGAACCGGACATCGTACCCGACGGTCATCGTCAGGCGCGGGATCCCGGCCAGCCAGAACATGCCGAACACGGTCGAGAGCGCCCCGACCATCACCATGACCTCGAACCCGAACACCGTGTAGGGGATCCAGGTCGAGATCGCCTTGCCGCCGACGACGAGGGGCCAGTACTCCGACGCCCAGATCGCGAGCCAGTAGCCGAAGATCGCGCCGGCGAGCGCACCGACGAGCGTGAACTTCCGCACCGGCGACGGCGGCGGCTCGATCGCTTCCTCGAGTTCATGCCGCGGGGTCGGCGTGTACGCCGTGAGATCCCCGAGCTTCTTGTGCTTCAGTTCCTCGATCGCTTCCACGGTGCTGTCGAGCTCCTGGAAGACGCCCAGCATGCCACGCATCATCTCAGTGCCCTCCGTGGTGTGGCGAGTGCGACTTCTTCATCTTCGGCGGCACGATCTCCTTGATCTCCGCGAGCGCCATGATCGGCAGCTGCTTCACGAAGAGGAGGAACCACATGAAGAACCAGCCGAATGAGCCGATCAGCAGCCCGTAGTCGACCCAGGTCGGGACGTAGCCCGACCATTGCCAGGGCTCGATGTCGTGCGAGAGCGACGGCACCACGATCACGAAGCGCTCGAACCACATGCCGATGTTGATGAAGATCGACAGGATCCAGAGCCAGGTCGGGTTGCGACGCAGCTTCTGCGAGAAGAGCGAGAGCGGCAGGATCATGTTGCAGGTGAGCATGATCCAGGCGGCCCACCACCACTGCCCGAACACGCGGTTCCAGAAATAGTCCTGCTCGTACTGCACGCCGCCGTACCAGGCGATGAAGAACTCGATGACGTACGCGCACCCGACCACGAGGCTCGTGAAGAGCACCATCTTCGCCGAGGCGTCGAGGTGGTTGAGCGTGACGTAGTGGCGGAGGCCGAACCAGCGGCGCATCGGGATG
>JAYTNC010000457.1:0-1702 GCA_043748515.1 Gemmatimonadota bacterium
TCGAGCATCCCGCCGTCCATGATCGCCATGGTGAAGCGCGCGAGTTCACCCGCGCTGGCGAACAGGAAGCCCGCCGCCCACTGCGCCGTGTTCTCGGTGAACGGGCGCACGAGCGCGCCGGGGTTGGCCGGCTGGCCCACATGCCCCTGCGAGAAGTCCTGCGTCATCGCCTCGAGCGGACGGAAGGTCGCGCGCGGCATGCCCATGTTGCGCAGGACGAGCTGATCGACGGTGGCGCCGAATCGCTGCTTCGCCGCCATCTCGCCGACGTACCCGGCCATCGAATAGCCCGGGTTGGAATACGAGATCACGCGGCCGGGTTCGGTGAAGAAGAGCGTGTCGTTCACCTCGCGCATCACCTCGCCGAGGGCGCCCTCGCCCATGCGCCCGTAGGCGACCGCGTTGTCGAGCCACCCGGCGGAGTGCGTCAGGAGCTGGTGCGTGGTGACCGCGCCGACCCGCTTGCCGGCGAGTTCGGGAACGTACGTCGAGATGGGCGCCTGCAGGTCGAGCTTGCCGTCCGCGGCGAGCTGGGTGAGCGCGGCCGCGGTGACCATCTTCGTGACCGAGCCCACGCGGAAGAGCGTCCGCTCGGTTACGGCGCGCCCCGTCTCCATGTCGGCGACGCCATAGCCGCGCGAGTATGCGAGCCTGCCGTCGACGACGACCGCGATCTGCGCGCCCGGCGTAAGTGTGCGCGCCATCTCGGATGCGATCGCCGAGTCGAGTGCCGTGGCCCACGAGGGCGGAGTGACGGCGGCCGACGGAGCGGCGGCCGCGGACGGAGCTTGCGCACGCGCCGGTGCGGACGCGAGAGTCGCGAGCAGCAGCGGCGCGCATGCCAGGAAGAGTGCGCGCGCACTGGAACGGGCATGCGCGACGGCGAGGCTCTGGTGCTGCATCGTTCACTCCTGGTCGTTCGTGGAAGCGGCGCGCCGGGCGCCGCCTTTCGGTGCCCGCCCGGCGCGCTTCAGTGCATCCCGCAAGAGGTACTCGATCTGCCCGTTCACGCTGCGCAGCTCGTCGTTCGCCCACCGCTGCACGGCGTCCAGCAGCTCGCGGTCGACGCGCAACAGGAAGGGCTTCTTCTCCGCCACTGTGCGGGCTCCCTCAGGTGTAGAGCGAGCCCGCGTTCACCACCGGCTGCGTCGATCGCTCGGAACAGAGCACCACGAGCAGGTTGCTCACCATCGCTGCCTTGCGCTCGTCGTCGAGCGTGACGATCGCGCGCTCGCTGAGCATGCCGAGCGCCATCTCGACCATTCCCACCGCGCCCTCGACGATCTTCTGCCGCGCCGCGATGATCGCGCTCGCCTGCTGCCGCTGCAGCATCGCCGCCGCGATCTCCGGCGAGTAGGCGAGGTGCGAGATGCGCGCCTCGATGACTTCCACGCCCGCCTTGAGCAGCCGGTCGACGAGCGCCTTCTCGAGCGCCTGCGAGACCTCGGTCGTGTGCGTCGAGAGCGAGAGCTCGCCGGTCGAGTGCGAATCGTAGGGGTACTGCGTCGCGACCGCGCGCAGCGCCGACTCCGACTGCACCGCGACGTAGCGCGTGTAGTCCTCGACCTCGAAGAGCGCTTCGGCGGAGTCGATCACCTTCCACACCACGATCGCGCCGATCTCGATCGGGTTGGAATGGTTGTCGTTCACCTTGAGCTTGGCGGTCTCGAAGTTCCGGACGCGAAGCGAGATCGGCTTCTTG
>JAYTNC010000458.1:0-3808 GCA_043748515.1 Gemmatimonadota bacterium
CATCGCCTTCACGTAGGCGGTCTGCGAGAGCCCGAGCCCGCCGTACTCGGTGGGGATCTTGATGCCAAAGGCGCCCATCTCGCGCAGTTCCTGCACGTAGGCTTCGGGGATCTCGCCGGTGCGGTCGACCATGTCGGCGTCGTAGCGCTCGAGGAATTCCTTGAGCGTGGCGAGGAACGGGCGGGCCGCGACTTCGGCGGCGGGGTCCTCGACGGGGTGCGGGTGGACGAGATCGAAGCGGAAGCGCCCCAGGAAGAGTTCCTTGACGAAACTCGGGTGCTCCCACGCCGACTCGCGCGCGTCCTCGGCGACGTCGCGGGCCTCCTTCTCGGAAGCGTGCGTGTCGCTCGGGTGATCGGCCATGAGTGGCCTCCTCGTGATATGGGTCCGGCAATGGCGGGTCGCAGGGCTTCCCGCAGCGTCCCTATAGCTACGGCGACGCGCGGTCGGCGACAATGCCGCGGCGGAAGAGCAACACGCCGCCCACGGCCGCGATGAACGCGAAGGCGAACCACTGGATCGCGTACGACTTGTGCGCGCCGGCGCTCAGCACGGGCACGCCGAGCCGCCGGGGCACCGAGTCGGCTCGCGCGGCGGAGTCGGAGGTCATGATGACCTGCGCCGGCGCGACCGGCCGGCCGAGTCTCGCGGCGAGGGCCGCCTGAGTGGGTACACGCAGGGGTCTCGTCGAATCCGTGGGCGGGGGGGGGCCGTCGGCGGGCAGCGGCAATGCATAGCCGGCGAGCGTGACGGACTCGCCCTCGCGCCAGCGCGGGAGTTCGACGCCGGCGGCGTCGGGCGAGTAGACCCAGCCGCGCGTGACTATGACGAGCGTGTCGTTCCCCTCACGCTCGAGCGGCGTCAGCAGATGCACGCCGGGCGACCCCTCGTTGACGCGCCCGGCCAGAACCTGCTCGAGATCGTAGCGGAAGCGGCCGGTGAGCGTCATGCGGCGTCCGCGCACCAATCCGCTGTCAGAGGGCAGCGAGGCGAATGGCGCCGGTGCCTCGCCGAGTCGTGCGGCGACGGCGGCGTTGTAGTCGGTGCGCTCGTGGTGTCGGGCGATCTGCCAGAATCCGAGCCGCACGAAGAACACGGCACAGGCGAGCGGGATGGCGAGACCAAGCAAGGCTTTGAAGCGCACGGATCGGGGGGCAGGTGTGGCGCGTCACGGTGCCGGACACGTCCGGCCGGCGGCTTGCGAGCGAATGCAAACTACCCAGGAGGAGTAGGCCCGAGTGGTGACCGCCGATCCGGCGACCGCATTTCGGCTATCCGGCACACGGCTCGCGCTCTACCTTAGAGCGCTTCCCCACCCCAGCCCCACGGCCGTGACCCGCAACAGCCGCCGCGTTCTCCTCCTGACCGGCATCTTCGGTCTTTCGCTTCTCTCTTGCGGCCGTGAGGTCACGGGCCCCGGCGATGGCCTTCCGTTCGGTCTGAGCCGGGTCGCGGCGCTGGCGATCGATCCGCAGTTCCCGCGACTGCCGGGCACGAACCTCGCGAGCGACCTCGTGCCGTTCGTGAGGGTGCGGGTGACGCTGCGTGGCCTCGACGGCGTGGTGGTGAAGGACACCGTGGTCGACTTCCCGTCGGATGCCGACTCGGTCGCGCTCACGCTCGACGTGCCACTGCCGTTCACCGCCTCCGACTCGGGCGTGGCAATCACGCTTGCGATGGCCTTCGTGAACGCGACGGGTGACACGGTCTTCCGCGGCGGTCCCGCAGCCATCAGGGCGCGGCCCTCGGGTTCGGCGGCGGCGAGCGTGCCGATCGTCATCCCGGTGGCGTGGGTCCCGCCGGGCGCGGTGCCGGCCTCGGTCGTGATGACGCCGACGACGGGCACGGTGGTCGCGGGCACGAGCACCGTGTTCTCGGCCACCGCGTTCGATGGCGGCGGCGCGCCGATCCCGGGCACGCCGATCGACTTCTCCGCCGACACCCCATCGCGCGCGTCGTTCGCCGCGCCGGGCAGCGGCACCGTGACCTGGCTGCTGAACCGCGGCAGCGTGCGGATCATCGCGTCGACACTCAACTTGCGTGCGGACACCTCGTTCTTCGTCGTGTCGCTCCCCGCCTCGCGGCTGCTCGCGGTCTCGGGTGGCGCGCAGTCCGCCGTGATCGGCACTGCGCTCGCGCAGCCGCTGGTGTTCCGCGTGACCGCGAGCGACTCGGTTCCGGTCGCCGGAATCGCCGTCACCTTCGCGGTCACCACGGGTGGAGGCACGCTCGTCGCGCTCGCCGACACGTCGGACGCCTCCGGACTCGTCTCCACGTCATGGACGCTGGGCTCGGTCGTCGGCGCGCAGTCGGTCACCGCGACCGCCACCGGGATCGCCGGTGCGACACAGGTCGTCGCGGCCACGGGCCTCGTGCCGCTTCCGACGCAGCTCGCGATCGCTGCGGCGCCGACCACCGGCATCGCCGGTGCGACACTCGCGTCGGTCGTGGTCGAAGTGCGTGACGCGAACAACGCGCGCACGCCGCTCTTCACTGGTCCGGTCACGCTTGCGCTGAACGCCGGCGTCACTGGCGCGACGCTCGGCGGCACCGCGACGGTCAACGCGGTGGCGGGCATCGCCACCTTCGCCGGACTCAGCATCCAGCGCGCGGCCGCTGGCCTCACGCTCTCCGCCACGAGCGGGGCGCTCACACCCGACACCAGCGCGGCGTTCGCGATCACGCCGGCCGCGCCGGCCATACTCGTCGCGTTCGCCGGCGACGCGCAGAGCGGGACGCTCGGCCAGCCGCTCGCCGATTCGCTCGCCGTCGAGTTGCGCGACGCGTTCGCGAACCCGATCAGCGGGGCGACGATCGCCTTCAGTGTCACCACCGGCGGCGGCAGCGTCACGCCCGCTAGCACAGTGACCAACGCGAACGGCCGCGCGCGCGCCTCCTGGTCGCTCGGCGCGCTCGTCGGCGCGCTCGTCGGCGCGCAGGCCGCGCGGGCGCAGCTCGTCGGCGCACCGGCGATCTTCCGCGAGTTCACCGCCACGGGCGCACCCGGCGCCCCGGTGCGTCTCGAGATCGTCAGCGAGCCGTCGGCGATGCAGGTCGCGGGCGCGCCGTTCGCACCGGCGATCGCGGTGCGCGCCGTCGATGCCGTCGGCGCGACGGTGACGACGTTCACCGGCACGATCGACCTCGCGCTCGCAGTGAACCCGTCGGCGACGACGCCGACCGGCACACTCTCCACGGCGGCCGTCGCGGGCATCGCGACGTTCAACAACGTCGTGATCACCGCCACAGGCGTGAGCTACACCCTCGCCGCGACGAGCGGCACGCTCCTGCCCGACACGACGATCGCGATCACCGTCCTCAACGCCGCGGCGGCGCAGCTCACGCTCGTCTCGGGCAACGCGCAGACGGGAGCGGTGATCACCGCGCTCGCCGCGCCGTTCGTGGTGCGCGTGATCGACGGCTTCGGGAACGGGGTCTCAGGCTTCGCCGTCAACTGGTCGATCACCTCGGCCGGAGGCGCGCTGAGCGCGACGGTGACGCCGACCGATGCCGGCGGATTCGCGAGCACCGCGCTCACGCTGCCGTCGGTCGCGGGCACGGCCACCGTGCAGGCGACGGCCGGCGGCCTCGCGGGTTCGCCGCAGCTGTTCACCGCGACCGCGACGGCCGGCACGGCCTCGCAACTCGTGTTCACGCTCAACACCGGCGGCGGGATCGCGGGCGCACCGATCACGCCGGGGTGGGTGATCCAGGCGCGCGACGGACTGGGCAACGTCGTGCCGAGCTTCACGGGCGCGATCACGGTGGCGCTGACCAACGGCCCGCCGACGGCGGTGCTGGGTGGCAC
>JAYTNC010000459.1:0-11026 GCA_043748515.1 Gemmatimonadota bacterium
CACCCGCGAACTCATCGCCGCCGCAGCCGCACGCGACCCGCGCATCAAGCTCGTCACCGACCCGCCACTCGCCGCGGGCTGGATCGGCAAGGCCTGGGCACTCCAGCACGCCACCACCATCGCGCAGAACCCGTGGGTGCTCGGCATGGACGCCGACACGCAGGCCGAGCCCGGCTGTGCGGCCGCGACCCTCACCGCCGCACTGCGCGAAGGCTTCGACGTCGTGAGCTTCGCCCCGCGCTTCGACGGCCAGGGCGCGGCCGAACGTTGGCTCCAGCCCGCGCTGCTCGTCACGCTCATCTACCGGTCGGGTGCCGTCGGCGATCCGCGCGTCACGCCCGATCGCGTGATCGCCAACGGCCAGTGCTTCCTCGCCCGGCGCGACGTGATCCTCGCGCACGGCGGCTACGAGCCCGTGAAGGATTCGTTCGCCGAGGACGTGAGCCTCGTGCGCCACCTCGCGCAGCGCGGTGCCAGGGTGGGATTCCTCGACGGCAGCCGCCTCTACCGCGTGCGCGGCTACCGCGACGTGGCGCAGATGTGGCGCGAGTGGGGACGGTCGCTCGACCTCAAGGACGCGACCACGCGCGCGCGGCAGGCGTGGGACACGGTGTTCGTGGTCCTCGCGCAGGGCATGCAATGGCCGGCCGCGCTCGCGCTCCTGCTCGCGTGGCCGGCGATCACGCCCGGACCGGCGCGCACCGTACTCGGCGCGTCGACCGCGGCTCTGCTCTCATTCCGGTGGCTGCTGTTGTTCGCGCTGCGCGCCAGCTACGAGAGACGTGGCCTCACCTGGTGGCTCTCGCCGTTCGCCGATCCGCTCGCGGCGGTGCGACTCGTGCTCTCGAGTGCTCGGCGGCCAACACGTTGGCGGACGAGGAATTACGGATGAAGGTGGAAGGATGAAAGATGAAAGTGAACGACAACGGCGATGCGAGGCCAGAGCCCCGCATCGCCGTTGCACATGCCGTTCATCTTTGAGCCTTCATCCTTCAGCCTTCATCTCGAATTCAGACCTGCTTCACCTCAGCCACCAGCTTCGACAACGTCCCCTTCGCATCGCCGAACAGCATCTGCGTCTTGGCGCCGTAGAAGAGCTCGTTCTCGATCCCCGCGAAGCCCGCGCTCATGCCGCGCTTGAGCACGATGCAGCGCTTCGCATGGTCGGCGTTGAGGATCGGCATCCCGAAGATCGGGCTGCTCGGGTCCGTGCGCGCCGCCGGATTCACGACGTCGTTCGCGCCGATCACCAGGCACACATCCGTCCGCTCGAACTCCGGATTGATGTCGTCCATGTCCATCAGCTTGTCGTACGGGATGTGCGCTTCGGCCAGCAGCACGTTCATGTGCCCGGGCATGCGGCCCGCGACCGGGTGGATCGCGAACTTGACCGTGCCGCCGCGCTTCTCGATCAGGTCCATCAGTTCGCGCACCTGGTGCTGCGCCTGCGCGACCGCGAGGCCGTAGCCGGGGACCACGATCACCTGCTGCGCGTACGCCAGCTGCAGCGCGGCCTCCTCGATGTTCGTCGCGTTCACCGTCAGGCCGGCCGAGCTCTTGCCGCTCGACGCCACCGTCTGGCCGAACGCGCCGAAGAGCACGTTGCTGAGCGACCGGTTCATCGCCTTGCACATCATCTGGCTGAGGATGATGCCCGACGACCCCACCAGCGCGCCCGAGATGATCAGCACCTCGTTCTGGATGATGAAGCCCGTCATCGCGCCGGCGATGCCCGAGTACGAGTTGAGCAGCGAGATCACCACCGGCATGTCCGCGCCGCCGATCGGGATCACGAGCGCCACGCCGAGGATCAGCGCGAGCGCGATCAGCACGTAGAACGCCCAGATCGGCGCCGTCGCGCTGAACACGAGCCAGCCGGCGAGCCCCAGGATCGTGGCGAACATCACCGCGTTCGTGGTCTTCTGCGCCGGGAAGGTGATCGCCTTGCCGGTCATGACTTCCTGCAGCTTGGCCCACGCGATCAGCGAGCCGGTGAGCGTCACCGCGCCGATCAGCACGCCCAAGTGCGTCGAGATGCCCACGTCGACCGCCTGCATCTCGCCGATCTCGCGCGTGTGCTTGAACTCGGCGATCGCCACCAGCAGCGAGGCGCCGCCGCCGAAGCCGTTGAGCAGCGCGACCATCTGCGGCATCGACGTCATCTTCACGGAGTACGCGAGCCAGAGGCCCAGCGCGCTGCCGACGACCATGCCGGCCGCGATCGTGGTGTAGCCGAGGATGTGCTGGTCGAGCAGCGTGACGATGATCGCCAGCAGCATGCCGACCGCGGAGAGGCGGTTGCCCGCACGCGCCGTCTCGGGGCTCTGCAGCTGCTTGAGCCCGGTGATGAAGAGGACGGCCGCGACGAGATACAGGAGCCGCACCCAGATGACGGAGATCACTTGGTGCCCTCCGTCGGGGACTTCTTGAACATCTCGAGCATGCGGTCGGTGACCGCGTAGCCGCCCGCCACGTTCATCATGGCGAAGACGATCGCGAGGAAGCCGAGCACGTTGCTCAGCCAGCCGAAGCCGGCGCCGGCGACGAGCAGCGCGCCCACGACCGTGATGCCCGAGACCGCGTTGGCCCCCGACATGAGCGGCGTGTGCAGCGTGGGTGGCACGCGGCCGATGAGCGCCGCTCCCAGGTAGGTGGCGAGGACGAACACGATGATCCCGCCGATCAGTGTCTCACTCACGAGGCCTTCCTCCCGGTGACGATCATCGCGCCGGTGATCTCGTCGGCGCGGTCGATGTTGAGTGTCGCTTCCTTCGTCAGGACGTGCTGCACGAAGGTCAGGATGTTCCGGCTCAGCATCGCCGACGCATGGTTGGGCATCGTCGAGGCCAGGTTCACGGGACCGAGCACCTGCACCCCGTTCACGTCCACCGTCTCGCCCGCCTTCGTCGACTCGCAGTTGCCGCCCGTCTCGGCCGCGAGGTCCACGATCACCGAGCCCGGCGCCATGCTCTTCACCGTCTCGGTGCTGATCAGCATCGGCGCCTTGCGGCCCGGGATCTGCGCCGTCGTGATCACCAAGTCCATGCCGGCGAGATGCGCCCGCAGCGCCGCCTGGATCGCCTCCTGCTGCTCCGCGCTCTGCTCCTTCGCGTAGCCGCCCGCCGTCTGCGAGTCGGCTGAGATCAGGTCCTGCGCCACCACGCTCGCGCCGAGTGACTTGATCTGTTCGGCCGCCGCGGCGCGGATGTCGAAGCCGCTCACCACCGCACCCAACCGGCGCGCCGTCGCGATCGCCATCAGGCCGGCCACGCCGGCGCCCAACACGCACACCTTGCTCGGCGCGATCGTGCCGGCGGCGGTCGTGAGCATCGGCATGAACTTCACCATTGTCGACGCGCCCAAGAGGACCGACTTATAGCCGGCGACCGTCGCCTGCGACGAGAGCACATCCATGGACTGCGCACGCGTGATGCGCGGGACGAGCTCGAGCGCGAAGCCGGTCACGCCGCGGGCGTCGAGCGCGGCGATTGCGTCGGCGCTGGAGGAGGGCTGCATCAACGAGATGAGGTGGCTTCCGGACTTCAGGAGAGCCACCTCGTCGCTGGTCGGCTTCTGGACCTTGCAGAGCAGGTCCGCCGTGCCGAAGACTGCGGCGGAGTCGCCGAGGCTGGCTCCGGCCTTCTCATATGAAGCATCGGAGAAGCCGGCCCGGAGCCCGGCTCCGCGCTCCACGATGACTTGGGCACCGGCTTTGACGAGGCGGGAGACGCTGTCCGGCACGAGAGCCACGCGGGTCTCTCGGGGGGTGCGCTCATGGGGGACGCCGATCAGCATGGTCGTCTTGGGGTAAGGGATGCACTGACTGCTCAGGCGATGCGGGGGGAACCTATCGGCGTCTGCCACCTGCCGAAAGGCGAACCGATTCCGTCGCGACCTGAAGGTCTCGTCCTGACGGGGGCGAGTCAGTAAGCGATAACAAGGAAACGGAGCGGCTGTTTCCCTTACACGACGCCCCCGCGCGCAATGCGAGTCAGTGCCGCAGAAGCCAGTCCACCAGCGCCTCGCCGAACGCCGGCAGGTCCTTGGGCACTCGGCTCGAGATGATGTTCCTGTCCTGGACAACAGCTTGATCTACCCACTCCGCGCCGGCATTGACGAGGTCGTCCCGGATGCCAACGGTCGACGTCAGTCGGCGCCCTCGGACGATCCCGGCGCTGATGAGGATCCAGGGGCCGTGGCAGATCGTGGCCACCAATCCGCCCGCCGCATCGACCTTTCTTACGAGGTCGAGTGCCACGGGATCGCGTCTGATCTTGTCCGGCGCCCATCCCCCCGGTGCGAGCACTCCGGCCAAAGTGGCTGGGTCGATGGACGCCAGCGATGCCTCGACCGGGGCGGGGTAGCCGTGCTTGCCGCGGAACACCTCGCCCTCGGTACCGACTAGGGGAGCCTCGTAGCCGGCAGCCTCGAGCCGGAGCTTCGGATACCAGACTTCGAGGTCTTCGTATTCCGGTCCGACGAGGATCGCAACGCGTTTTTTCGTAGCCATGGCTGGTTTGTGGAAAATAGTGTCGTTGACGGCGACGAGATAACAATTGGTGTCAAATGAAGCTGCGTAACATCAACACAAATGCACAGTTAGTAGCATAATCTCAAGTAAAATATGCAGTGCATACTGGCGGAATTGTATGCAGAAGTGCATGCATACTCGTGTCGACGCTATGGGGCAGGATGGAAATAGTCACATCCCTGAATATCCACATACGCCATCCGTGGAAATCTTGCGAGCTCCACGTCCAGCGATTTCGAGGTCGCCGGAACGGTGCGTCCGCCCCATCGAGCAAGGCTGCCCCGCACGGTTCCCTCCCGGCGTCCATCCTGGCCGTAGCGCGCCTCCGCCATCCATACAATGTAGCAGACTGTCATTCAGGCGGAAGGTCACCCACGGCCGTCTGCGCCTGTTTCTGCGCCTGGAAGGCCATCGCCCGCAGTCGCGACACGCGCAGCGCCATGGGTGGATGGGTCGCGAAGAGGTCGCCCACCAGCCCGGCCTTCTGGCTCACCCGCCTGCCGAGCGGGTCGGCGATGCACAGGTGGGCGACTCCGCCCTTGATGGTGTGCGTCGGGGCGCCGGCTCGCTCGATCTTGTCCAGGGCCGAGGCCAGCGACATCGGGTTCCGGGTGAACTGGGCGGCCATGGAATCGGCGAGGTATTCCCGCTTCCGACTGATCCCCATGGCCAGCATCCGGGTCACCAACGGGGCCAGGAGCCAACTGATCAACCAGATGACGAGGACGAAGATGAGCAGGCCCCCGCCTCCCTTGCCGCCACGGTCACTTCGGCCGCCCCCGCCCCCTCCGCCTCCGCCCCCGCCCCCGCTGAACCCTCGACCGCGCCCCGACCGACTGTGCCAGAGCATCCGTCCCAGGCCGTCGGCAATCAGGGCGACCGCCCCCGCGAGGCCGGCGACGAGGGTCATCAGCTGCATGTCCAGGTTCTTGATGTGCCCCATCTCGTGCGCCACGACCCCCTGCAGCTCGTCCCGGTCGAGCAGCGCGACGAGACCGGTCGTGACCGCCAGATGTCCCTTCATGGGGTCGGTCCCGGTCACGAAGGCGTTGGGGTCCGGATCGTCGATCAGGTGGATCGACGGCCGCGTGACCCCGGCGGCGATCGCCATCTCCTCGACGACGTTCACCAGGCGGCGCTCGTCGTCGCTCCGGGCCTCCTCCAGCGGACGCGCCCCCGCCGACCAAAGGACCTTCTCCGCGCCGGTCCGCCGAACATACGCGACGAGTCCCCACCCGAGCAGCGCCAGCGCGAGGCCTCCCCACGGGAAGACGTGCTGGTAGCCCCCCGGCGCGCCGCCCTGTGTGTACTGCCAGGCGAGGAAGTCCCCGCCTAGGCCGAGCCAGGCGAAGAAGAGCAGGAACGCCAGCACCAGCCAGCGGGATTTACGCCGGTTCGATGCCTGCTGCTCGAAGAGGTTCACGGCTCGGATGTCCGGTGCGGCCCGCGGGGTCGCGAGGCGAGCGGGTGCGGTCTAATTCCGGCGGAACTCGACCTTCGGCACGGCCCGCTCGGCGGCGTCCTCGATCTCCCAGAGTTCGGCGGGCGTCGCGTCGGCCATTCCCGCGACCATGTTGGTCGGGAACTGCTGCTGCCGCGTGTTGTAGAGCGTTACCGTGTCGTTGTAATGCTGCCGGGAGAACGAGACCTTGTTCTCGGAGGAGGTGAGCTCCTCTTGCAGCTGCTTCACGTTGCCCGTGGCCTTGAGGTCGGGGTAGGCCTCGACGACCGCCATCAGACGCCCGAGCGCCCCGGAGAGCTGTGCCTCGGCCTTCGCGGTCTCGCCCACGTGCTGCGGGTCGAGCCCGGCCGCCGCGACCACGGCCGTGTTCCGCGCACTGATCACCGCGGCGAGCGTGTCCTTCTCGAAGTCCATCGCCCCCTGGACCGCCTGCACCAGGTTCGGGATCAGATCGTGCCGCCGCTTGAGTTGCACGTCGATCTGCTTGAGGGCGTTCGCCGTCTGGTTCTTGAGGGCGATCAGGCCGTTGTACGCCATGACCATCCAGACACCGACGGCGACGAGTGCGAGCAGGACGATGGACATCGTGAACTCCGGTTCGGTGGGCGGCATCGGCAGCGACGGCGCTCAAATCGTACCACAAATCGAAGCGGGGGGTAACGCCGTGGCGTCACCCCCCGCGCAGCATCCGGCGGTGCCGGACTCAACCCTGCGCCTGTTCCTTCTTCTTCGCCATCGCGTCCTGCACCCAGGTCGCCGGGATCAGGAAGAACGGCGTCAGCATGATGCCGAGCAGGATGTTGATCCAGGCGAGCCCGACGTAATACGCGCCCATGCCGAGGCCGGCGATGAGGGTGCCGAGGGGGCCGCCGAAGTTCGATTCCACCGGGTGCTCCGCGTGTGCGTGTGGGACGTCGTACTCAACGCCGATATCTTAAAGGGGTGAGCATCGAAAGGGAACTCCCGGGCCGCTCGGCGCCCGCTGCGGCGACCCCGGCGGCGGTCGCCGCATTGCCGCGCGGGCGCTGGCTGCTCGCGGTCTCCGGCGGTCGCGACTCGATGGTGCTCCTGCACGCGATGGCGCGTGCGCGAGGCGAAGAGATCGCGGCGGTCGCGAACTTCGATCACGGCACCGGCGCCTTCGCGCGCCGCGCGGCCGCTCTGGTCGCGAGGGAATCGACACGGCGTGGACTCGCCTCGGTCGCCGGTGCGGCACCGCCCGGCCTCCCCTTCAATGAAGGGGCGTGGCGCGCCGCGCGTCATGCCTTCCTCGATGCGTGGGCCGAGGAACTCGACGCGGTCGTTCTCACGGCGCACACGCGCGACGACCAGATCGAGACCGTGGTGCAGCGCTTGCTCCGCGACGCCGGACCGCGCGGGCTCGCCGGCATGCACCCGGTCGAGGCGTCGGCGGAGGAGCCGGCTCCGGGCGGCCGTGCGGCCCCACGCCTGCGACCGCTGCTGACGGTGCGGCGCGCCGAGATCGATGCCTACGCATCGACGAATGGCGTGCCGTTCGTCGAGGACCCGAGCAATGCGTCGCTCGATTTCCAGCGGAATCGCGTGCGTCACGAGATCCTCCCGGCGCTCGAGCGCGCCGCGCCGGGGTTCGGCGAGTGGTGCTGGGCGCTGGGCGCACGCGCCGCCGATTGGCGCGCTCGCATGGAACGGGTGATCGACGCGCTCGGCGTCACGCACGCCGACGCGACGACGCTCGTCATGCGCGCCGCGCCGCTCGCTGCTTGCAGCGCGCTCGAGTGGGCGGTGCTCTGGCCCGCACTCGCGGCGCGCGTCGGCGTGGTGATGGACCGTCGCGGGATCGAGCGCGCGGCGGCGTGGGCGCCGCGAGCGAAGGCGGGGCAGGCGATCCCTCTCTCGGGTGACGCGCGCATCATGCGGACGGCCGCGACCTACGTCGTCAAGGGAACGCTCGAGGCCTCTCGTGGCTATATATTGGACCAATGACCGCATCAGCCGCCGATCCTCGCCTCAAGGGGCGCGCCCTCAAGCGCGTCGCCCTCAGCGAGGAGACCATCGCCGCGCGCGTCCGTGAACTCGGCCGCGAGATCACGGCCGCGTATCCGGACGGCGATCTGCTCGTGCTCGGACTCCTCAAGGGGAGCTTCATCTTCCTCGCCGACCTGGTGCGGGAGATCGAGCGGCCGTTGCACGTCGACTTCCTCGTCGCGTCGAGCTACGGCGACGCGACGGAGAGTTCCGGAACGGTGCGGCTGGTGTATGACCCGGAGACCAAGCTCGAGGGGAAGCACATCATCCTCGTCGAGGACATCGTCGACTCCGGCCGCACGTTGCAGCGCCTCATGACGCTGCTGGCGGTCCGCAACCCGCGCTCGATCGAGATCTGCGCGCTGCTCCACAAGCACATCGCCACCGAACTGCATCATCCGACGCGCTTCATCGGATTCGATGCCCCCAATGAATTCCTCGTGGGCTACGGACTGGATCATGCGGAGGATTTCCGCCATGTCCCGTACGTCGCGAGCCTCCAGTAGGGACTGACACACATGGCACAGCAGACACCGCAGAAGCCGGGCGGCGTGAGCCGCTTCTCCAAGACGCTCTCGTTCTGGATCATCGCGTTCCTGGTCCCGATCGTCCTCATCCAGTTCGCGATGCGGGGCTCGGAGCAGATCGCCGACGTCGACGTCACGATGTACGACGCGCAACTCGAGGCCGACAACATCGCGAAGGTGACGATCGTCGGCGGCAAGGAGATCACCGGCGAGTTCAAGAACCGGATCCTGATCAAGGGGAAGGAGGTCAAGAGCTTCAAGGTGATGCTCGCGATCGCCAACAACCCCGAGGAGATCAAGCGCCTGCGCGAGAAGCAGGTGGTGATCAAGGCGGCCGAGCCGCGCCCGAGCCTGCTCGGTGTGCTCGTGAACCTGTTGCCCTGGATCCTGATCCTCGGCATCTGGATCTTCCTGTTCCGTCAGATGCAGGCCGGCGGCAACAAGGCGTTCTCGTTCGGCAAGTCGAAGGCGAAGCTGCTCAGCGGCGACACGCCCAAGGTGACGTTCGCCGACGTGGCCGGCTGCGACGAGGCCAAGGTCGAGCTGCGCGAGATCATCGAGTTCCTCAAGGACCCGCAGAAGTTCACCAAGCTCGGCGGCCGCCTGCCCAAGGGCGCGCTGCTCGTCGGCCCGCCGGGCACCGGCAAGACGCTGCTCGCCAAGGCCGTCGCCGGCGAGGCGGGGCGTCCCTTCTTCTCCATGTCGGGCTCCGACTTCGTCGAGATGTTCGTCGGCGTCGGTGCATCGCGCGTGCGTGACCTGTTCGAGCAGGGCAAGGCGAGCGCGCCCTGCATCATCTTCATCGACGAGATCGACGCCGTCGGTCGTCACCGCGGCGCTGGACTCGGCGGCGGGCATGACGAACGCGAGCAGACGCTCAACCAGCTCCTCGTGGAGATGGACGGCTTCGAGTCGAACGAGGGCGTGATCCTCATCGCCGCGACCAACCGTCCCGACGTGCTCGATCCGGCGCTCCTGCGTCCGGGCCGCTTCGACCGCCAGATCGTCGTCGACTCCCCCGACCTCCGCGGTCGCGAGGGGATCCTCAAGGTGCACATCCGCAACAAGCCGCTCGCCGAGGACGTGGACATCCATCGCCTCGCGCGCGGCACGCCGGGCATGGCCGGCGCCGATCTCGCGAACCTCGTGAACGAGGCCGCGCTGCTCGCTGCGCGCCGCGGGCACGACAAGATCTACATGGTCGACTTCGAGGACGCGAAGGACCGCGTCATGCTCGGCGCCGAGCGCAAGTCGCTCGTGATGCGCGAGGAGGAACGTCGGCTCACGGCCTTCCACGAGGCCGGTCACGCCGTCTGCGCGATCCGCGTGAAGGGCAACGATCCCCTGCACAAGGTCACGATCGTCCCGCGCGGCCGCGCGCTGGGCCTGGCGTTCACGCTCCCCGAGGATGATCGCGTGTCGGTGACGCGCGAACAGATCGAGGCGCGTCTCGCGATGGCGTACGGCGGTCGCGTGGCCGAAGAACTGATCTTCGGCCGCATGCACGTGACCACGGGTGCGTCGAGCGACATCCAGCAGGCCACCGGGATCGCGCGGCGCTACGTGTCGCAGTGGGGGCTCTCCGACGCGATCGGTCCGATCCTCGTCGGCGACAACGAGCAGGAGGTCTTCCTCGGCCGCGAACTCACGAGCCGTCGTACGGTCTCGGAGCGCACGGCGCAGCAAGTGGACGACGAGGTGTCGCGCGTGATCAACGAGGCGTACAACCGCGCCATGGACACGGTCATCACGCATCGCGACCTGCTCGAGCGGATCGCCAACGCGCTGCTCGAGCGCGAAACGCTCTCGCGCGACGACATCGGCCTGCTCGAGAAGGGCGAGGCGCTGCCGCCACGGGTCGACCCGCCGACGTCGTTGCCGGCCGCGGTGCTGCCGCCGATGGCGGAGCCGCGCAGGGTGCCGCCGCCGATCATCGGTGGGGCGGAGCCGGCGCCGGCGTGATGCTGTGATGAAGGCTGAAGGCTGAAGGCTGAAGGATGAAGGATGAAGGATGAAGGCTGAAGGATGAAGGCTGAAGGCTGAAGGCTGAAGGCTGAATGATGAACGGCGGTGCGAGACTTCCTTCTCGTGCCGCCGCTCGCTTTTTGCCCCATCTTTCCCCCGCCATCCTTCTGCATTCATCCAAGAAAGGGACTGCTGATGCGACCGACATTCTCTCGCTCCTGCGCCGCGCTCCTGCCCGCGGCACTGCTCTGTTCGATGCTCGCGGCCTGCGCGTCCGACGGGAGTGGTGCGGCGGACGGGTCAGGACTCGCAACCGTCTTCGACTCGTCGCGGACGGACAGCCTGATCGCGCGAGTGGCGGGTGCGGTCGCGCCGGATCGGGTGCGGGGCACCACCGAGGAGTTGCGGATCCAGCCCGACGCCGACGACACGTCCAGCTTCGGCGAGGTCTACGAGTTCGACGTCGGCAAGGACGGGCGGATCTTCGTGTTCGACGCGTCCTCGCGGCGGCTCTTTCTCTTCGCGGCCGACGGG